>JAUWSP010000142.1 GCA_030610025.1 Acidobacteriota bacterium
CGGCAAGTAACCGAAGATCTCGTCCATGTACAGGAGCGCCCGCAGGCTGTTGGTGCCAGGGCGTCGACGTATCCAACTCAAGGTCTCGTTCAACAGGAGGGTCACGAAGAACATCCGCTGCTGATCGGACAGGTGCGCGATCGAGAAGATGGCCACCCGGGGACGCCCAGTCTCTGTATAGAGCAACTCATCCAGATCGAGAGGCGCACCCTGGCGCCAGCTTTGGAAGCTGGGCGCAGCCAGGAGGTTGTTCAACTGGATCGCCAGGCGGGTTCGCTTGCTAGTCGGGAAGAAAGTCTCCAGATCGAAGGCTCCGACCCGATCGAAAGGTGGTTCCTGGACACCCTGGATGAGGTCGGCCAAACCGACGTCCGAACCGGACCGCCAGAGATGCCCGAGTAGCGTCGAGAGCAGAATGTGCTCGCGGCTCTGGATCGGATCGGCCTCCATTCCCACAAGGCTGAGGAGGCCCGTGACGGTCGACTCGATCCGATCGCGAATCAGGTCGGCGTCCTGCCAGTCGGCGCTCGAAGGAGAGTTGAAGGAGTCCAGGACCGAGATCGGCAGCCCGGCCTCGCTGCCTGGCGTAAAGATCGCGAAGTCGGCGGCCTCTCGAAGCCGACCGATCCGCTCGCCGCTCTGTCCCCAATCGGCCAGGCCCTTGCTCCACAGCCCGGCCTGACTGGCGGCGAAATCCTCGACGCTGAGGCCCTGCTGACGTGCCTCCTCACCATTGACCCAGGGCAGGAAGTCCTCGGGTCTCAGCTCGGGAAAGGTCAGAAGAAGATTGCCCAGATCCCCCTTCGGATCGACGACAATGGCCGGAATCCCATCCATCGCAGCCTCTTCGATAAGCCCGATACAGAGTCCCGTCTTGCCGCTGCCAGTCATGCCGACGCACATCGCATGAGTCAGCAGATCCTTGGACTCGTAGAGCATCAAGGGGCGCTCGCCCGCAGCGCTTGCCGCGGCCTTGGACCGGCCGAGGTAGAAGAGCCCGAGCTTCTCGTAGTGCTTCATGGCTTACAGCGTTCCTGTAGCTCGAGATCCCGGGACGGGACCTCGTCGGGAATCGACCGAACTGAACCAGGGTGACCTATCGGAACCGCACTCAGGTGTTGCGCTCGATCAGCTGCTCGAAGGCGCTCTTGGGCATCGCACCCGTCATGCGGTCCGCCACCTGGCCGTCCTTGAACAGAATGAACGTCGGAATACCCCTGACCTGATACTGAGCGGCGATCGCCTGGTTTTCATCCACATTGAGCTTGGCCACCCGTACCTTCTCACCCATCTCGACCGCCAGCTCAGCGAGAACCGGATCCACCATCTTGCACGGTCCGCACCAAACGGCCCAGAAATCTACCAGAACGGGTAGGTCGGACTTCAGCACATCGTCTTCCCAGCTCTCGGAGCTCACTGTCGTAATGTTGTCTGCCATGGATTCCTTCCTTTGCCTCGTTCCGGAAACTACACCGAGGGGTTTGTGGAGTTGACTTCACACCGCCGGCCTCACCCGCCGATCGTCGGTATGAACTCTAAACAATCTTGTTGCTGCAAGTATTCTCGCGCCCTCCCTGCATCTCTCTCGATCTGGCTGGTGAGCGCCTCGGCCGATGGAAAGGCCTGCTCTCCTCGCAGCCTCTCGAGGAAACACAATTCTACTCTTTCGCCATAGATCTCCCCATCGAAGCCGAAGAGGTGGCTCTCGACCACCTTCTGGCCTCCATCCGGGAAGGTGGGGCGAGACCCGACATTGGTCACACAATCGAACAGTCGGTTCAGCTCGGGAAGCCAGACCTTCGAAGCATAGACGCCATCCTGCGGCAGTACTTCGTGGACCGTAGCGACGTTGATCGTCGGCCACCCCAGCAGCTTCCCCCGTCCATCGCCGCGCACGACCCCACCGTAGATCGAGTAGGGCCGGCCCAGCATTCCGTTGGCCTCCGCGACGTTGCCATCCCGGACCGACTCGCGGATTCGGGTGCTCGACACAGGCACGGCGCCGTAGACCACCTCCTCGACCCCAAAAGCTTCGAAGCCAAGAGATTGCCCGAGCTCACGCAGCAGCTCGAAATCACCTTCCTTGCGCCGTCCGAAGACGAACTGAGAGCCGACGTAGACCTCTGTCGCCCGCAGCTTGTCCTGCAGAAAGGCCGCCGCGAACTGCTCTGCCGTCGTCTCGGCAAAGGATTCGTCGAATCGCACCTCGGCGATCGTTTCCACGCCCAGGCGCTCGACAAGCACTCGTTTCTGGCTCCGAGTTGTGAGGTGTGAGGGCGACTGTCTCGGGCGTAGCACCGACTGTGGGTGGGGCTCGAAGGTCACCATGATCGATTCGAGCCCGGTCGCTCGTGATCGTTCGACGAGCCGTCTGAGAATCGCCTGCTGGCCGATATGAATGCCGTCGAAGTTCCCGATAGTCACGACGCTTGGGCCTCGAGATTCCGACCCGCGCAACGCATCTTCGATCACCACCATGCCAGCACCCTCATCCGTCATACCGCGGCGATCTGAATCCCTGGTACAGACGACGGACCGACAATGCGCCCAACCACATCGTCCGGATAGGCCTCGGTGATCTCGACCACCACCATCTCGCCTGCAGGGGCCATGCCGTCATTGATCAGAAGCCTGCCGTCGATCTCTGGGGCCATGCCGTAGTGACGTCCTTCCAGGAGATGCTCCGACTCTTCGCAGGGGCCCTCGACCAGGACCTCGAGGTGGCGGCCGATCAACTTCTGTCGGCTCTCCAGAGATATCGGACGTTGGCGCTCGAGAAGCTGTTCATACCGGCTCCTGGCAAGAGTCCTCGTCACTCTACCCTTCAACCCCGCCGCCGGCGTGTCCTCCTCTGGACTGTAGACGAAACCACCCAGATGATCGAGGCGAGCCTGCTCCACGAACTCCAGGAGATGCCGGAAGTGCTCCTCCTCCTCACCGGGGAATCCAACGATAAAGGTGGAACGCAAGAAGACATCGGGAACCAGATCTCGAATGGTCTCGAGCAAGCCGAGGTACGTGTCGCCGGAGCCGCCTCGCTGCATCGCACGGAGAATCTCTCGATGGCTGTGCTGCAAGGGCATGTCCACATACGAGACGAACCGCTCTTCCTTGCCCATGAGCTCCAGCAGCTTCACGTCCAGGGTCGTCGGATAAGCGTAGAGAAACCGGATCCAGGCGAAGCTCGTGGAGCCCAAGAGCTCTTCGAGCAGCCGGAGCAAACCATGGCGGCCCAAGCCGATGTCCTCGCCATAGCGAGTCGTGTCCTGGGCGATGAGGCAAAGCTCGCGAACGCCCTGACTCTCCAGGTTCTGGGCCTCTTCGACCAGGCTGGCAATCGTTCGGCTACGGAACCGCCCACGCCAGAGCGGTATCGCACAGAACGTGCATGGATTGTCACATCCTTCAGCCACCTTCAGGTAGGCGTAGCCCCGAGTCGTGAGGAGCCTCTCGGCCTGGTGATCGAAGACAAGATGCGAGGGTGAGGGGGGCTGCGGCCCGCCGCCACCCAGTTGCACGAGATTGTCGACCTCCCGCAGGTCGTCCAGACCGATGAAGCCGTCGATCTCGGGGATCTCCCGAGCCAGCTCCAGTGCGTTGCGATTGGCCATGCAGCCAGCTACGAGCACCTGCTTGACACCGCGCTCCTTGGCCGCAGCGACCTCCAGGATGGTGTCGATCGATTCCTGCTTCGCCTGATCGATGAAGCCGCAGGTATTCACGATGACGGTCTCCGCATCCTCGATCTCACCGACGATCTGGTGCCCGCGTCGGCGCAGCTCACCGAGCATGATCTCGCTGTCCACCCGGTTCTTGGGGCAACCGAGGCTGATCATGCCCACCCGGTGGGCTGGTTTGTTCGTCGTCATGAGCGCCGCAGAGTCTAGCAAACCCCCGGACTCGACCCGATCTGCGGGTCCGGGCCACTATTTGCCTCATTATCGAGCGACAGCTACGATGAGCGCGGAAAAGACCATGGCTGTCCTGATCGACATTCTGGAAGCGACCTGGGAAGTTTTTCTGGTTGCCAGTCCCTACGTGCTGTTGGGGCTGGGTGCCGCGGGACTGCTGACGGTGCTCATCCCGTCGGAGAAGGTTTCGAGATGGCTGGGACAGCCAGGCTTCGGGGCCACTTTCCGCGCCGCCTGCCTCGGCATTCCCCTGCCCCTGTGCTCCTGCGCTGTAGTACCCGTGACCATCGAGCTCTCCAGAAAGGGCGCCAGTCGCGAAGCCAGCCTGGCCTTTCTCGTCTCGACGCCGGAGACTGGCGTCGACTCGATTCTGCTCACCTGGGGCCTCATGGGTCCCCTGATGGCCATTCTGCGGCCGATCGCCGCCCTGGTGACCAGTCTCGTGGCCGCCGCGTCTTCATTGTTCGCAGCAACAGACCGCGGGCCGGGCTCAGAATCCGATTCGGCCACCATCCCCGAGTCGAACCCATCCAGTCCCTCCCCACCGATGTCTCCGGGGCTGGGAGACCTCTCTAGGCGAGCTCTTCGTTACGGCTTCGTCACCATGGTGGACGAGATCGGGTTCTGGCTGGTGAGCGGATTCCTGCTCACAGGAATCATCACCGCCCTGGTTCCCGAAGACTTCGTAGAGGCGGCCGTCGGCCAGGGTCCTCGTGCTCTCATCACCATGCTCCTGATCGGCGTTCCACTGTATATGTGCGCCTCGGCCAGCACTCCGGTAGCCGCGGCCTTGATGCTCAAAGGGATCAGTCCCGGGGCAGCCTTGGTCTTCCTGCTGGCCGGGCCGGCCACCAATGCCTCTTCCCTGGTCGTTATCGCCCGAGTCTTCGGCCGCCGCTTCGTCGCCATCTACCTGGGAAGCGTCATCGTGACCGCCCTGGGGATGGGCTACGCTCTCGACCTGGCTCTGGATCGGTTGGGAATCGCCATTCAAACGCCGATGACGATCGGGGCCAGCGAATCTGCGGGGGTGGTACAGCTCGCCTGCGCCGCAATCCTCGGAGCTCTCCTCTTCTGGAGCATGGCCAGAGGCTCCTGGCGATCGGCTCTCAGGGAGCTCGGCGGAGACCTGAAGACCTGGCGGACCCTTTTGCGTCGCAACGATCGCGGAAACTCACCCTCCTGAGCCTCGGCACCGTCACGACGACCGATTCTGGTGAATCGACCTGACACTGTACCCAGCCCGCATTAATCCCGACCCCGCGACAATCCCACCGCTATCGCCACGCCGATCAACACGAGCGCCGCGCCGGCGAACATCCGACGGGTGAATGGCTCTCCGAGTACAAGAGTCCCGACGCTGACGGCTACGACCGGAATCCCGTAGGTAATGAGCGACAAGCGGGTCGCCGGAAGGCGTTCCAGCAGCCAGAAGTATAGAAAGAACGTCACGGCGGTGCCGGCGATCGCCAGATAGAGCAACGCACCTACCGAGCTGGCGTCGAACGAGAGCGGTCGACCCCTCTCGAAAACCACGGCCATCCCGCCCATGACAACGGCGGTAGCGACCATGGGCGGCGCTGTCAGGGATAGGGGATGAACTCCCTGACCCCAGCGCTTGACGACCACATTCGCTACCGCAGCAGCTGCCGGAGACAGCAGGAATACCAGTGAGGCCTTGACGGTTTCTGGACCACCCAGAACCGTCAGATCCTCCGAAAAAATCAGCAGAACTCCTAAGAATCCAATGAGAATACCCACAGCCGAGCCTGCCCGGATGCGCTCCCCGGGTAGGGCGAAGTGGGCCAATGCCGCGACCATCAAGGGGAATGTGGAGAACAGCACGGACGCCAGGCCGGACGGCACCCACTGCTCCGCCCAGTAGACGACACCATACGACAGCGAGAAAGCCAGCGCCGCGTTGACGGCACCCAGAGCCTGGGCGCGACGACCTCGACTCCGCTCGAGTCCGAAAATGTGGGCTGCTGCGTAGAGAACGATAGCCGCGATGCCGAATCGCAGCGCCACTCCGGTGAAGGGCGGTAGGCCCCGAAGGCCGATTCGGATGACCGCCCAGGTGGTACCCCAGATCAGGATCAGCACCGCCAGGGCGGCGTAGGTGAGAGAACGGGAGGAATCCGGCAACTCGAACCGGGATCAGGGATAGATCTTGTTCAGCATACGTGGATAGGGGATCGTCTCGCGCAAATGCCTCAGGCCACACACCCAGGCCACGAACCTCTCGATGCCCATTCCGAAGCCACTATGGGGAAACGTGCCGTACCGCCGCACATCCAAGTACCACTGAAAGGCTTCCAGGGGCAGGTCGTGCTCCTCGAGACGTCGCTGGAGCAGGTCATGGTCATGGATCCTCTGGCTTCCCCCAATGATCTCCCCATACCCCTCGGGCGCCAGCACGTCGACAGCCAGGGCCAGCTCTGGGTTCTCCGGATCCGGCTCCATGTAGAAGGCCTTGAGGGCGGTCGGATAGTGCGTCACCAGCACGGGTCGATCGAACTGCTCGGCCAGGACCGTCTCGTCATCACCTCCGAAGTCCTCGCCCCATTCGATCGACACACCCGCCTTCACGAGCGTCTCCACGGCCTCGGTGTAGGTAATCCTGGGGAGAGGGCCGGTCGCCGCCTCGAGCTTGGAAGTGTCGCGCTCCAGTACCTTCAGTTCCTCGGCAGACCGATCGAGCACCCTGGAGACCAGGTAGCTGATGAACTCCTCAGCCAGGTCACACAACCCCCCGAACTCCAGAAAGGCCACCTCGGGCTCCACCATCCAGAACTCCATCAGATGCCGTCTCGTCTTCGACTTCTCTGCCCTGAAGGTCGGACCGAAGCAGTAGACCTTGCCGAACACGGCTGCGGCTGGCTCGAGGTAGAGCTGTCCCGATTGACTCAGGTAGGCCTGCTCGCCGAAGTAGTCGGTTTCGAACAGCGTGGAGGTTCCTTCACAGGCAGCCGGAGTCAGGATGGGTGAATCGATGAGCACGAAGTCTCGCTCGTAGTAGAAATC
>JAUWSP010000296.1 GCA_030610025.1 Acidobacteriota bacterium
AATCGTAGGAACCGACAATCCACTCACCGGGGTCTTCGAAGAGCATGGCATTGAGACCATCGTTCTCCCAAAGCCCCGACACCGAAGTCGTAGCACCGTCCAATGACAGTTGCAATCTGCCGGCTGTGGCCATCTCCCAGACTTCCAGGGCCACAGACAAGTCTCTGTGATCCATCGAGCCGTCGAGAGGACCGAGATTCACCTTCCAGGAAATGGGTCTACGGCGATTGAACCCGAACCAGCGGAAACCCAGACCCGTACAGGCCTCCAGGAGATGTGTCGGAGGAGATTCGTTCCTTTCGAACGCTATCGCGCTCTCGACGTCCAGGTACCCCGTGGTCGGCTCGACCGGCGCCTCTGTTTCGGCAAGCCATGTCGTGAAGGCATCCCACCGCCGAGGAGGGTCGAGCGCTGCGACCGGGCCTTGAGACAGGAGATCCCAATCCGAAAACACCTCCTGGGCTTCACTGAGATCTCGGACTGCAAGCCGCCGGCCTCCCAGCTGCACCTCGTGGAAGGCTCCAAGCATCAGATGCAAGACTCCGTAGGTGCCATCGGCTCGCGGCACCAGGAACAGGAGAACCCTTTCGCCCAGCTGGAATCGGGGACTGCCCCAGACCCTGAGGCCCACGCCATCCGGGCCTATTCCCCCGGCCAGGCGAACAACCACCGTAGAGCCTGCGACATAGCCCTTCAGCACCCTCTCCACCTGGACGAAGGTATCCGTCGAGGGTGGCGCTGAGATGGGAGCCGGTTCCTTTGCAACAACGACAGCCTGGATGATCACCTTCGCCTGGTCTGCCAAGGCCTCGTCGGCAATGATCGTGTAGGTTGTCGCCTGCGACACACTCACCGAGGCCAACAAGATCAGGGCCGCGACCAAACAGATAACTCGGCATCGGCCGGGCCCGAGATCTCCGGCTTCATATAGGTAGCTGGGGTGGCTCCGCAGTTTCATTGGGTGTGTCATGGGGTCAGCCTCTGGTTCCATCAGTATCAATCAGAGGCCGGGCCCTTCTTCTTCGAGCTCTCAGACGAGGTCTTTTCCTTGCTGCCCGACTTGCCGTCACCCGATTTCTTGGGCTCCGACTTGGAGCTTTCCGTTCCGCCCTGCGACTCACCCTCGGGTGCGGAGCTCTTCTTGGCGTAGTCCGTTACATACCATCCAGTCCCCTTGAACTGAAAGGCCGGCGCCGATAGGAGTCGCTTCATCTTGCCGCCACAGGCTTCGCAGGTCCCGATCGGAGGTGCGCCGACTCTCTGCAGGACCTCCGTCCGATCGCCACAGGATTCGCATTCGTATTCGTAGAGCGGCATGGGGGCAGGTTCTCTTGAATTCTCGATCTCGCCGGTCTCGTTCCGAGACTCTCACTTGGTGATTCGATCGCCGGAGGTGCCTAGTTTGATTTTCAACGGGCCACCACCCGCCTTTTGAGAGTGCCTCTGTCGAACCAGTTTCAGCACCTGAAAAGCGTACAGCAACTTGGCAGCTTCCGCGGGCGCCATGGAGCCTCCGCCACAAAGCTGATAGAGCGTCTTGGTACCGGTAACCCGCCGGAGCAATCGGTAGTCGTCCTTGTCGAGACCGGTCTCGACGAGATCCTCCGCCTCGAAGCAAGGCTCCAAGACGGTCTCCTTGCTGCCCAATCGGGATACCAGGGGCTTGGCGTCCGGCGCGCTCTTGATTCCCTGGACGATGACCCGCTTGATCGGCAACTGGATCTGCACCATCTCTTCCTCTTCGAGTGCGCCTACCCCGAAGGTAACCTCTCCACCCTGCCAGTAGAACAAGCTCCAGACGATCGCCTCGATCTGGTTCCGAATCGATTCGAACACCTCGCCGGGTGCCAGTATTCCTCGCTCGATGAGCAACACTCCCAGACGCTTGTTCGAGCTCCGCCTGAGCCGGGCTACACTGTCCAGGGCGTCCCCGGGTACGATCTCCGCCCGCAGCAGGTAGGCGCCGAGACTGTCCTCTCGATCCGTGGAGCTGGCATGGATGATGTAGCCGTCACGAATGTAGACTCGCTTGATGGTTCCGCCGCGTCGAACCTCGACGACACCAGGTACCCGGAAGCGGTCGATCGTGTGCAGCATCTCGGGCAGAGTGGTCTCCGCCAGATTGCCGCTATATTTGAACTTGGGAGTCACATCGTGCTCAGTGCTGTTGCTGCTATTAAAAGGCCGGCTGGCCGACAGGTTCCAGGGGACGACGAGCGGCGATGAGTATAGCATCGGGTTTCGACCCTCCCGTGTGAGAAACACCTCTTGCTCACGACCTCACAGGCTTCCCTATGACGACAGACGATTGGATCTCTCCTGAAAGCGCCTGGCAACGACTGGCAGAGCATTGCTCTGCGCTCGAACGGGAAGACATAGACCGCAGATCAGCCCTCGGACGGGTGCTTGCCGAGCCTCTGACAGCGACCGTAGACGTGCCACCGGCGGATGTGTCGGCGATGGACGGTTTCGTGGTGTCCGATGAGGTGGCGGCCGGAGATTGTCTGGCTATCAGCGGCGTCATCCCGGCCGGGGCCAAGCCCGATGGCGAGCTCGAGCCTGGCTGCGCGATGCGTATCATGACCGGGGCGCCGATACCTCGCGGCGCCGACCGCGTCGTCCCTGTCGAGCAGACCACCTCCACCAGGGACGAGGTGCTGTTTCGCTCAGGGACCGATGTGGGCGCCCACATCCGACGAAGGGCCGAAATCCAAAGAACGGGTGACCCCCTGCTGCCAGCCGGTTCGCTGCTCACAGCTGGGGGATTGAGTCTGTTGGCCACCCATGGCATCGCCACAGTACCGGTTCACCGCAGGCCACGGGTGGCCTTTCTGGCCACGGGTGACGAGGTGGTGCCGCCAGACACCGATCCGCTCCCCGGGCAGTTGAGGGATTCCCATACCGATTTCCTTCTGGCTGCTGGTAGCTCGCTGGGAATCGAAGTCGAGCCGCTCGGCATTGCTGCCGATCGACCGGAGGATCTTCGCGAGAGAATCGGCGCTGGAATGGAGGCGGATGTGCTGCTCATTGGTGGTGGCGTCTCCAAGGGGGACTACGACTTCGTCGAGGATGTGCTGGCCGATCTGGGCTGCGAAGTGCTTTTCGACGCCGTGGCGGTTCAGCCGGGCAAACCGCTGGTTGCGGCGCATCACGCCGGTGGTCTGGTGTTGGGCCTGCCGGGCAATCCCGCTTCCGTCATGGCCGGGTTCTTTCTTTTCGTGCGACCCGCCCTCAGGCGGTTGATGGGACTCCGGGATGGCTTCTGGCATGGAGCCCTGGCTGGGGAGTTGACGGCGCCTCTTTCCGCCGCGAAAGGAAGAGATCGCTTTCTCACCGCTGAGGTCGAGTTCCGCGAAGGCCGTCTCCTGGTGACGCCGATGACACCCAAGGGCTCGCACGATCTGGCGGCGTACGCCAGAGGTACTGGCCTGGTGCGCGTGCGCGCCCACTCACCCGAGGCTCTACCCGGTCAGGCTTGCGAGGTGCTTCCTCTGGCGAATTGGCCTTCGGCCGCCTGAGGATCGACAGCGCTTCGGACGCTTCCCTCTTGCTCGAGCGAAACATGATCGGCCGTAGCTCGTAGAGAAGAGGGAACCTTACTGGAGGAAATACCCATGCGAATCGTCAATTTGGTGATCGTCTCAGGAGCACTGCTGGGACTACCGCTTGTTTCGACGGCTAGTGACTGTCCCCACAGCGAGCCTAGAGACGCCACGCTGGATGCAGCTGGTGCAACGACACTCCGAGTCGAGGCCAAAGCCGGCTATCTGAAGATCCAAGGCACCTCGGGGCTGTCCGAGGTGCGGGTGGAAGGCAAGGCATGCGCTCAGGACCAGGACGTCCTCGAGCAGATCGAGCTTCGCACCGACCGCAGAGGCGACACGATCTACATCGAGGTCGAAACGCCCGACGGCAATTGGAGACGCCACAGCCCCTACCTCGATCTGGAGATCGATGTGCCCGAGAGCCTTCTTCTGGACGTTGACGACGGTAGCGGCTCGGTGAAAATCGAAGGTGTGCGGGGCCTCGAGCTCGAAGATGGATCCGGGGACATCCTCGTTCGCAACATTGCTGAAGATGTCCAGATCGAGGATGGTTCCGGGGAGCTGGAGGTTACCGACGTCGGCGGGCGGGTCCGTGTCGACGACGGTTCGGGAAGCCTCGAGATCGAGAGAGTCTCTGGACCAATCTCCATTGAAGATGGGTCAGGAGAGATCACCGTGCGCGACACCAAAGCCGGGGTGGAGATTGTCGAGGATGGCTCCGGCAGCATCGAGCTCGACCAGATCGGTGGCGATGTCGTGGTGCGGGAAGATGGCTCCGGTAGCATTTGGGCCGAGCACGTTGCTGGCGACTTCATCGTCGAGCGGGATGGCAGCGGTGACGTCCACTCCAATCACATCGAAGGCAACGTGAAGGTGCCGTAGGCCGCCACACCTCTGCTTCGATCCACACCTAGACTTCGATCCACACCTGGGGGAACCTGCCCCACCCTTTCGGGTGGGGCGTTTCTTTGCTCCCAGACG
>JAUWSP010000140.1 GCA_030610025.1 Acidobacteriota bacterium
CATGTCGGTGTGGAGTGCAACAAGTGTCATCGACCGGGAGCTTCGATGACGGTTGCTCGTTTTGGGGAATGCGCGGATTGTCACCGGGACGCTCATTTGGGCCAACTGGCCCGCGCAGTGGGTGGGACTGGCTGCGACAGCTGCCATTCGGTCGAGGGTTTTTTCCCGGTTCTCTATCCGACCGAGAGACATCAGGGATCCGATTTCCCGCTCGACGGTGCGCACCTGGCTGTACCCTGCAACTCCTGCCATCAACGAGTTGAAGTGGCGACACTCGCAGATCAAGGGTCCGCTTGGGTTCCCCGCCGAGGAATTCCCGATTCCGCCGAGGTCACGCAGTTTCGGTTCGCGTCACAGGCCTGCGTCGACTGTCATGTGGATCCGCACCTGGAAGAAAGCAGGTATCCACCCGAGGACCAGAGCGAGTGTACGGACTGTCACGACGTAGATTCGTGGCGCCTGGTGAGCTTCGACCATCGGACGACAGAATTCCCTCTCGTGGGTCGCCATGCGAAGGTTGCCTGCCGCGACTGTCATTCCCTGGCTGGCGCGATCGGGGAACCACAGTCCGTGAGATTCGAGGAGAGTCCACTGACATGCTCAGGTTGCCACAAGGATCCTCATGCTGGTCAGCTCAGTGCGGTGGGCGCGCAACCCGGTTGCGACCGTTGCCACACCGCCGATGGGTGGCACGAGACCCTCTTCGTCCACAACCGAGATTCGAGTTATCGATTGGAAGGCGCTCACTCACGGGTCCCATGTGGGAGCTGTCACCGGGAGCGAGAGGTGGATGGGACGAGCTTTGTGCAATACAAGTCCATCCCGACGGCGTGCGAGGCCTGTCACGCTTCCGGGGTCGCCGAACTGAAGTCTCGAGAGGGCTAGATGGGGAGGACTGCTGTGGAAAAAGTCACATTGGAAGAGCGGGTGTCTGTCTATATTCGCACGACAATGCAATCTGGACAGGCGACTCGTTGGATGCTGCTAGCGGCAGCTGCGCTGGCGGTCTGGTCTCAGCCCGGTGTAGTTGTGGCCCAGGACAGTCCACACGGCACCTTTGAGGGGGACTGCACCGAATGTCATACCCTCGAGGGCTGGAAGCCGCTCCGTGACCCCTTGGAGTTCAAGCACGACTCGACGGGTTTTCCGCTCCTGGGTAGCCATCGTGCAGTGCCGTGTACCAGTTGTCACAAGATCCTCGACTTCCCGCTCGTGGCGACGGCCTGTGCAGACTGCCACGCGGATCCCCATGTGGGCGAGCTGGGATTCGGCTGTGAGAGCTGCCACGTTCCGGCGGGCTGGGACAACCGCCGTGAAATGTTCGAGGTTCACGGCGCCACGCTGTTTCCACTCGTCGGGGTCCATGCGACGGTGGACTGCGCCGGGTGCCATCGCGAGACAGCTCCATTCGAGTACACCCTGACTCCAGTCGAGTGTGTTGCCTGTCACGCCGCCGACTATGCCAACACCACCAGACCCGATCACGCTCGCGTTGGGTTCCCCACCGAGTGCGATCTTTGCCACACGCCTATCGGGTGGAACTTCTCGGTGTTCGATGGCGGTGCCGGTTTCGAGCACGATTCCTTCTTCCCCCTGGCCGGCTCCCATCGGGGTCTCGACTGCTCGGCCTGTCATGCCGACGGCTTCTTCGGTACCCCGACCGATTGCTACGCCTGCCACCGGGCCGACTACGACAGCACCAGCGACCCGAACCATGCGGCTGCAGGTTTTCCGACCGACTGCGAGGCCTGCCATTCGACGCGCGGTTGGGAAAGCGCCGTCATCGATCATGACAGCGTTTTTCGCCTGACTGGAGCGCACCGCGGTCTCGATTGTGAGTCCTGCCACGCGGATGGCTTCACGGGCACGCCGACAGACTGCTACGCCTGTCATCGAAGCGACTATCAGTCGACGACCGACCCGAACCACGTGGCGGCTGGATTCTCGACCGACTGTGAAAGCTGTCATGGAACAGGCTCCTGGGAAGGGGCCAGCGCCAACCACGACGAGTTCTTCCGGTTGACCGGGGCGCATCGAACGCTCGATTGCGAGGCGTGTCACAGCAGCGGTTTTGTAGGCACTCCGACAGACTGCTATGCCTGTCATCGCTCGGACTACGAAGGAACCCGCGATCCAAATCATCAGGCAGCCGGCTTTCCGACCCGATGTGAGAGTTGCCACGACACGAGCTCGTGGCAGGGGGCCGATTTCGATCACGATCAGTTTTTCCGCCTGACCGGGGCGCATCGCACTCTCGATTGCCAGGCCTGCCATGCGGACGGTTTCGCGGGCACGCCGACCGATTGCTACTCATGCCATCGCTCCGACTATCAGGGGACCCGGGATCCGAATCATGTGGCGGCCGGTTTTCCGACCGACTGCGAGCTCTGCCACACCACCAGCGACTGGGACGGTGCGGACTTCACTGAGCACGACTCGCTCTACTTCCCGATCTTCTCGGGACGGCATCGGAGTGAATGGGACGCCTGTTCCGATTGCCATGTTTCGGCTTCCAACTTTTCTGTCTTCGAGTGCATCAACTGTCATGAGCACCAGTGCAGCGATATGAATGACAAGCACAAGGACGTTGGAGGCTACAGCTGCGTGAGCACCGCCTGCTACTCCTGTCATCCGACCGGGGATGAGGACTGATCGCCCCGTGTCCGACCTGATGAGCAGCGCGGGTGGCCAGCGGCGTCCGTGGGGGCACCAACTGCTCTCCTGGTTCCTGGGCATCGCGTTGCTCGCGGTGTTGTCCGGCACCGGAGAGGCGCAAGAGTCGGCCTCCCTGTCCGTCAAGTATCGATCCGCGGACACCATCTACCTGGATTCCGGTCGTGCGACTGGACTCGCGGTCGGAGATCGACTCGAGGTGGTTCGTGACGGCCATGGCGTGGCCGACATCGAGGTCGTCTTCGTCGCGGAGCACTCGGCATCGTGTCGAATCCTCGTCGAACGAGAGGCCGTCAGAGCCGGGGACGAGGTGTTGGTT
This sequence comes from Acidobacteriota bacterium, assembly GCA_030610025.1. GTDB lineage: Bacteria > Acidobacteriota > Thermoanaerobaculia > Multivoradales > JAHEKO01 > JAUVRX01. The sequence continues at coordinate 2,993 of JAUWSP010000140.1, forward strand.
GCCAAACAAGCAGGTGCGGGGTCCTCAGATCATGCAGGCGGAGCAGCGCCATCGGATGGCGAGGTGTCGGCAGCCCCAGAGCCGGTAGCGGCATCGCATATGACGGCTCCGTCGCAGTCCGTTGCCAGCCAGCGCCCTTCTACGAGGGTCAGTGGCTCGGCCTCGATCGAGATGGAGAGCTTTACCGACGATAGCGGTGCGGGCCTGGACTTCCAGCGCACCCAGTTGAGGCTCAACCTGAGGGTGAGGGATATTGGCGGCACTCCGTTGCAGATGAGAGTCCGAGTCCGTGGACAGGAGAACCGGCGGTCACGCCCCTTCAGCACTGGAGCACCTGAGAGCGAGAGCCGCAATCGGCTGTACGAAGCCGCTTTGCTATGGGCCCCACCCGAAGGTCGGTTCAAGGTCCAGGCCGGCCGCATCGGAACCAGCCCGTTTGTGAGCATCGGCTTCATCGATGGAGTGGTCGGGCAGGTCAGACTCACTCGTAGCTTCGACCTCGGCGCCTTCTACGGATCGCAGCCGAGGACCGATGAGATCACGTTCGAATCCCTGGGCCAGAAATACGGTGGATATGCTCGGTTCTCAGCCCTTCCGCGAGGAACTGGCTCAGCCTTTCAGCTGTACCTGGCTGGGATTCGCGAACATGGCAAGGAGGACGTCAGTCGAGACTACGTGGCGGTCGAAACCCACTACACGCCGGGTGGTCGCTGGTCGGTCTTTCAGCGGGCTGAAGTGGATGTCAATCAGGGCTGGAGGAAGGACGTCAGCGACAGCGACACTCAGCTCTCTCTGTTTTCGCTGACCGTGAATGCGAGGATCTCGGCTGCCAGTCGTTTCTCGATTTCCTATGACCGCAATGAGCGTTATCGAACCGAGGACACCCGCCATGTGCCCGATGAGCTGTTCGATGAGCTCGCCCGCCAGGGTCTGCGTGCCAGGTTGGTGTTTGGCAAGGCCAGGGGGCTGCAGGTGTCTTTCAACGGGGGTGTCCGTCAGCGCGATGACGATGAGGACGACACCTACAGCTATGGGCTGGGAGTGCTGCATCCGGATGTGGCGTCCTGGGGCCTCATGCTGGGTGGAGATCTTCTGGGATACTCGAATCGCTACACTGACGGCTACGTGCTCAGAGGTAGGGCCGCCAAGCGATTCCGAGGCGGGCACCGGCTGACGTTCTCCCTCGGTGGTCGTCTCTCCCAGGACACGCACTTCGGGGACTTCGAGGATCGTGCGACCTACTGGGCCCGGTTGGGTGGTTGGGCCGAGCTGCCGATGGGCTTTTATGTCTATGGCGACTACGAATACAACGCCGGAGACGACCTGGAAGGACCGCGACTCCTGGGCGGTGTCGGCTGGCGGTTCTAGGTGGGATCGTCTGTCCTCGAGAGGTTCGTGCTCACCGAGTCCGGAGTGGTCTGGCTGGTTGCCGCCGTCGCGGTGGTGGCCATCGTTCTGCCGTACGTGCTTCGGTTCCGCCAGCGGGTTCGTCACGATAGGGAGCGCAAGGCCGAGGCCGGCAGACTAGGGATCGATCGGCCTGTAGCCCAGTTTCCCTTTGTCGACGATCAGCTTTGCATCGGCTGTGGGGCCTGTGCCGCAGCCTGTCCGGAAGGCGATGTTCTGGGAGTCGTCGGCGGTACGGCAGTTGTCGTCAACGCCTTGCGTTGCGTCGGTCACGGGCGCTGCGAAGTCGCCTGTCCAGTGGAGGCGTTGGAGGTGGGGCTCGGTGATCTGAAATCTCGAGACGACGTCCCGCTTCTCGATGATGAGCTCCAGGCGACGGTGCCAGGAATCTACATCGCGGGGGAGCTCGGAGGCCTGGCGCTGGTCCGGAATGCGGCAGTCCAGGGCAGAATGGCGATCGAAGCCATCGCGGCGTCGACCACGAGGAGCAAGAGCGGGGATGGCTCGGTCGTGGACGTGGCGATCGTGGGTGCCGGCCCTGCCGGATTGAGCGCGGCTCTGGCGGCAAAGGACAGCAATCTCTCCTACGCTGTGTTCGAGAAGGAGTCGGATCTCGGCGGCTCTCTATTGCACTATCCGCGCCGCAAGATGGTGTTGACACAGCCCGTCGAGCTGCCCCCCTGGGGGAGACTCGAAAGGGAGGAGTACAAGAAAGAGGAGTTGCTGGAGATCTTCAAGAGGATGGTGAGCCAGACCGAGCTGGATCTCAGATTTGGTGAGGCCGTCGAGGATGTGAGGCTCGAGGAGGGCCTATTTCGACTCCGTTCGTCGACAGGTAGTGAGCTGCGCGCTCGGCGGGTGCTTCTGGCTCTCGGGCGTCGAGGCTCGCCGAGAAAGCTGGGAGTTCCGGGCGAAGAGCTGCCCAAGGTCATGTATCGCCTGCTCGATGCCCAGTCCTATCGGGGAGAGAGAATTCTTGTTGTCGGTGGAGGAGACAGCGCGGCCGAAGCTGCTATCGGACTGGCTCGGCAGTCTGGAAACCGGATCACCTTGTCCTACCGGAAAGAGAAGTTGGTCAGGCTCAAGAACAAAAACCTCCTCGCACTGGAACAGCTGGTAGACCGAGGCAGAGTCGAGCTGCTGTTGTCGAGCAGGGTGGACCGCATCGGCTCATCCAAAGTCGAATTGCAGGACGGTCACGGCGAAACGCTAGAGATCGAGAACGACTACGTCTTCGTATTCGCAGGTGGAGTTCCGCCGTTCGGGTTTCTCCAGCAGATTGGCATCGGTTTTGGAGGTCAACGAGCGGCTGCTGAGCTGTAAGAACCAGCTCTTGCCCTCTACGCCCTTTTCTCCAAGGCCAGGTCTGCCTGTCGCCTCAGTTTCCGATCTGGCCGTTGAGGTCCAGGGTAGAGAAGACCAGGTCGAAGTTGTCCCTGGCGTTGTCGTTGGCGGCAAGCACACTGCCCTCTTCCCAGATGACGTAGGCAAAGCCGCCTTCGGGTGCGGCGGCCACCCTCAAGAACCCCACTGGGTCACCCGACAAGCTCGGGACCATCAATTCGCTGTCTCCACCGTCGAGGTCTGCCAACCAGACGCCATCTTCGAGGATGTTGAAGCGGCCTCCGAAGGAACCGAAGTAGAGGTTGTCGTCGGCGTCGGAGGAGACGACCGGCAGCTTGCGGTCGCCGGCCTCGACTGCCAGCCCCAGATGCTGCCACTGGCTCGGCTCGCCGGTCTTGAGGTAGGCATCTCCCCTGCCACTGACCGCGTAGAGGGCGCCGCTCGCCGAGGCGGTGCCGCTGGGCTCCTCGTCGTCGTTGCCGCTGACGCCGCCCCCGGCCCAGTTCTGACCGGTGTCATCGGAGGTGCGGTAGGCGAAGTTGGTGGGCTTGCCATGGCGATAGACGACGTGCACCGAGTCATCCACAGGATTCACGAAGACGGAGGCGTAAACGTGATCGTTCCTCCCCAGGGGTAGGCCGTTGGCGGTATCTGGATCCGGCAGGATGTTCAGGCTATTGGAGCCCGCCAGGCGGAGCCTGGCACCGACGTATCCTCCAAAAGAGCCTCCCCGTTTGACCATGTAGACGTTGTCCTTGCTGTCGATGGCGAGGTCCGTGTCCCGATTCAGGATCTCGCTGAAAACTACCCACTGGCTGCCATTCCAGTAGGCGTATCGCCCGGAGCCGTTGCTTCTCCCTCCCAGCACATGGGGCCTGTCCTTCGAATCGATCGCGATTCGAGGCTTGTTCCGATAGCTCGCATACTGATCGATTCCGGTCCATTGCTCGTTGGACCAGGTCTCGGAAACGGCATCGAACTTCCGATACCAGAGCTTGCCGTCGCGAGCGTAGGCCAGGTGTACATTGGACAGCGAGTCTGCGGCGATCGCCGGGTAGGCTCCAGTCGCCACCACCTGCGGACCAAGGCCGTCTGGCGGGGGGTAGATCAGCGACCAGGCACTGAGGTTTCCCGACTCGAAGTCGTCGTCCAGGATTGGTGTTTGCGCGGCCAGGAATCCAGCGAGGCCAAACAAGGACAGGAAGGACAGGAGGGCCGAGAGGCGACTCCGACTGGATCTCGATTGAAGCTTGATGGTCATTTTGTCGTGTAGCGCCATTTCATACACCTATGCAAATCC
>JAUWSP010000569.1 GCA_030610025.1 Acidobacteriota bacterium
CGCGAAGAAATCGAATCGAGCCTGACAGCTGGCGACCAGGTCATCCTGCTGCGCAATCGCAGAGGATATTCACCCGTACTTCTCTGTCGAGCTTGCGGGGAAGACATGCGCTGTGGCGATTGTGGCCTGCCGCGCACCTATCACCGGAAGGAAGCCGTTCTACGGTGTCACTACTGCGGTTCTCGAGTCCCTGTGCCCAGTTCGTGCCCCAGTTGTGAGGAGGAGGCACTCGAGCCGATTGGTGCCGGAACAGAGAGGGTGGAGGAGAGCTTTCAGGAGATCTTTCCGAATGTCCCTGTGGGAGTCCTCGATCGGGACACTTCGCGCCGGAGGGGTGAGGCTGCTTCAGTTCTGGAGCGCTTCGGCAATGGGGAGACGCAAGTCCTGATCGGAACCCAGATGGTGTCGAAAGGGCATCACTTTCCAAGAGTCGCGTTGGCCGGAGTCCTGCTGGCCGACACGTACCTCGGCTTTCCGGATTTCAGAGCCGTGGAAAGAACCTACAATCTACTCACCCAGCTTGCAGGGCGGGCGGGGAGGGGGGACCGGCCAGGCAAGGTCGTGATCCAGACCTATCATCCTGAACACTACGGAATCCAGGCGGCGCTGAATCATGATGACGAGCTGTTTGCGCGAGAGGAGATGCGGTATCGGAAGATCTTCCACTATCCGCCCTACACGCGGATGGTCCAGCTGCTTCTCCGGGATACTCACCGTCAACGGGCGCAGGAGACGATGACCAAGATTGTCCAACAGCTCGAGCGCCATCCATTGGCCTCCGGCGTGCGGATTTCAGGCCCGGCCCCGGCCCCTTTCGAGCGGCTCCGCGGCAAATGGCGATTCCAGCTACTGCTGCGCGCCAGCTCCGGCCGTCGCCTCCGCGACCTTCTTCGAGCAGCTTTGCCGGACTCTCTGCCGGGCGAGCTGGTTGTCGATGTGGACCCTCATGAGCTACTCTGAATCCGCCCTCACAATCCCGAGTTTCCGAATTGACTCCTCAGTGGGCCTTTGCTAGCGTCTTTTTCAGTCATGCCTTCCCCAGATGCACCATTCGAAGAGCCCCTGATCGAGCTCCGCCAGAGGCTGGAGGAGTTGGAGAGCTACCCCGAGGGCACCGGGCGCCGCAAGGAGCTCGAGTCTCTTCGAAGCCAGTTGGCCAAGAGGACCAAGGAGGTCTATGGCGGTCTGAGCCGCTGGGAAAAGACCCTCGTGGCCCGACACTCGGATCGACCCTACACCCTCGACTATGTCAACGCGCTGATGGAGGACTGGGTGGAGGTTCACGGCGATCGGGCCTTCGCCGATGACCCGGCCATCGTGACAGGATTTGCGACGTTCCAAGGCCGCTCCGTAGCCATCATCGGCCATCAGAAGGGGCGCGGCACCAAAGAGAGAATCGAGAGGAATTTCGGGCAGCCGAGACCGGAGGGCTATCGCAAGGCGCTTCGAATCATGCGCCTGGCCGAGAAGTTCGACCTGCCGATCCTGACGCTGGTCGACACTCCGGGGGCCTACCCCGGTGTTGGCGCCGAAGAGCGAGGACAGGCCGAGGCGATCGCTCGTAACCTGTTCGAAATGGCAGGACTGCGCGTCCCCATCATCGTCACAATCACGGGCGAGGGCGGCAGTGGAGGGGCTCTCGCTCTCGGAGTGGGGAACCGGGTCTACATGCTCCAGTACTCGACCTACTCGGTGATTTCGCCTGAGGGTTGCGCTGCGATCCTCTGGAAGGACCAGAATCAACGCGAAGTGGCGGCGGAAGCCATGCGGTTGACGGCTACCGACCTTCTCGAGTTGGGATTGGTCGATGATGTGATTCCAGAACCTCTCGGCGGAGCCCATGCGGACATCCCTGAAACCTGTCGTCGCGTCGGCGAGCAACTGGCGGTGGCTCTCGAAGAGTTGTGCAGTCTGACCCCTGATCAGCTCGTGCAGCAGAGGTACGATCGCTTCCGAGCCCTTGGCGTATTCGAGGAACGCTAGGGGGCTCGCTCGTACCGCAACATCAGCACCCCGACCTCGAACCCCGATGCAATCTCTCCACCAGCCCACTCGACGCTGGGTGCAGGCCACAGTTCCCAGCCCAGGGCCGGTTCTCGAAGCGGCTGGATACCCTCCCTGGCTTGCAGCGCTCCTGGCTCGAAGGGGAGTCCTGGACAGCGAAGCGGCAGAGGCCTTCTTGAAGCCGAAGTTGGAGCACTTGCACCCACCCTCCGAGTTGGAGGGCGTTTCCAAGGCTGTCGAGCGAATTGCGGCGGCCAAGGAACGGGGCGAAAAAATAGCCATCGTGGGCGACTACGACGTCGATGGCATCTCGGCTACGGCTCTTCTCTCAGCGGTGCTGCGTACCTGCGGGCTGGACGTAGAAATGATTCTGCCGAACCGGCTGGGCGAGGGCTACGGCTTTCAGGTCCTCCATGTCGATCGAGCTCGAGAGGCCGATTGCTCACTGATCGTGACTGCCGACTGTGGGACTACGGCCGTGAAGGCCGTCGAAGAGGCTCTCGAGAACGGGATCGACGTTGTCATCACGGACCATCACCTGCCGGAAGGGGAGGCGATTCCGGGCGCTATCGAAATCAATCCAAGGCGACAGTCGAGTGAATACCCGTTTCCCGATCTGGCAGGGGCGGGTGTGGCGCTGAAGTTGGCCATCGCGGTGGGCGAGCACTTTCAGCGCTCGATCGAGGTCGGAGCGCTACTGCGAATCGCCTGCCTGGGCAC
>JAUWSP010000237.1 GCA_030610025.1 Acidobacteriota bacterium
CCTCTCGAGGCGTTGCCCCCGGACGCTGTTTGCCGACGTGTCACTGTCGGGCGAGCCGTAACTCGAATAGACAACAACGAAAGTTCCATCGGGATCGGCGGCTACCGCAGGGGCGGATTGAGACCCGGTGGTATAGGTGTTGACCAGGAACTCCGAACCTACCTGGCTGCCAGCGCTGGATAGCATCTGCGCCCAGATGTCCCCGAAATCACCTCTCCAGGTGACCAAGAAATTGCCACCCAGGTCTGCGGCGACGCTGGGGGAGCTCTGGTTTCCGGTGGTGTAGGTGTTGACCACAATCTCGTTGCCGACAGCCGTGCTGGTGGCATCAAATCGTTGAGCGGAAACCCCCAAGCGATCCCCATCCGCCCCAGATCCCGTGTCTGAGCCACTTGTTGGGCCACCCTGCCAAACGATCATGAAGCGGCCATCTGGAGCCATGGCTACCTGCGGGTCCAGCTGCTGGTGGGTGATGAAGGAGTTGACTTGAACTTGACTACCTATCGGCTTCCCGGAAGCGTTGAAGCGCCCCATCTGAATACTGTAACGGTCATCGTCGGTCCCATAGCCTCCCCAACTCTGCCAGGTCACTACGAATTCTCCGTTCGGGAAGGCGCCGACATCGGGATGCTCCTGAGAACTGTTCGTCCACGCGTTGACCTGGAATTCCCCACCCACCTTCGACCCGTTTTGATCGAGACGTTGCCCCTGGACGCTGGCGGCCCAGTCATCGGTCGAGGACGAGCCGTCGCTATTCCAAACAACGATGAAGCTCCCATCGGGCCTTGCAGCTGCCGCAGGATCTCTCTGATCTTCGTAGGTGTAGGTGTTGACCTGGAACTGGCTTCCCATGGGGGATCCGTTGGCCAGAAAGACCTGGCCCTGGACGCTCGACCTGTCGGTGTCGGTTCCAGCCGATCCCCTGCTTGTCCAGACGACGAGGAACCTCTCATCAGGTGCAATCGCCACATCAGAGGAATACTGCGCCGAGGTGGAATAGGAGTTGACCTGAAACTGGATTCCCGTTGGGGATCCGTTGGCCAGAAAGTCCTGACCCTGGACGCTCGAACTATCGGTGTCGGTGTCGGTGGAGCCTTCGCTTTCCCAGACGACGATAAAGCTCCCATCAAGCCTTGAAGCCACCGCAGGACCTACCTGATCTTCGTCGGTGTAGGTGTTGACCTGGAACTCATCTCCAAGGGGAACGGGGCCCTGGCTCCAAGCCGCTACACCGAACACGAAGAAAGACAAAACGACTACGACGGCTGACCTCATCATCGCGCGCTCCTTCCGGAAATCTCTGGGGAAAATCTAGGGAACTGTATCAGACGGGGGGCTGACGAGTGGCTGCGGCGAGAATCACGACCACCCTGAAGCACCTTTGTCTTCCTCCTGCATCAGCAGGCCGCTTGTCTATAGAATAGGCGCAGCTCCAACGCGGAACGGATGCAGTACTCAACCGCTTATCAGCGGTACGCCTGGATTTCTGGGTCGAGTTAGGCCCCTGAGTGGCGCGATGCTGTGTCCTTCTTCGTCACTGTGAATAGGAGGACCATCGCGCCATGAATCCGAAGAAGAGCCTGCTTTGTCTTTGCTTGTCATCCGCCTTCCTGGCCGGGCACCTACATGGACAGCTCGTGCCGGAGGGAGATGAGTTTGTTGTCAACACCTATACGACGGGGAGGCAACTGCGCCCGTGGGTGGCCGGTGGGCCAGGTGGCGATTTCGTCGTCGTCTGGGACGATTTCTACTCTCGCGTCTCCGGGCAGCGCTTTGCGGCCGATGGGTCGCGGCTCGGCGACGAGTTCCAGGTCAACACCAACACGACCGGATACCATGGGGAGTCGTCGGTAGACGTAGGGTCCACGGGAGACTTCACGGTGGTCTGGCAGACTGGGACTTTCTTCGCCGTCGGTCTCGATGGAGACAAAGCGGGGGTCTTGGGTCAGCAATTCGGCGCCAATGGGAGTCCGATCGGCGGTGAATTCCAGGTCAATACCTACACCACAGAGAGTCAGCGACTTCCCAAGGTGGCTATCGGGCCCACCGGTGAGTTCGTCGTGGTCTGGGACAGCAAACACGATACCGTCGCCTACAACATCCAGGGTCAACTCTTCGCTGGCAATGGCACTCCCGTGGGTGCCGAGTTCCCGGTCAGTTCATCGACTCACGGGACTGGAGCCGTTCCTGCGTTGGACTTCCAACCTGATGGCAATTTCATCGTGGTATGGCAGGGGTCCGGCTCGGTCGGCAATGACGATGACGGATGGAGCATCCAGGGCCAGCGATTCGATGCTGATGGGAACAAAATCGGCCCTCAGTTCCAGGCGAATGACTACACCACTGGCAACCAGTTCTCACCTCGCGTCGCTGTCGGCGGTGATGGCAACTTCGTCGTCGTTTGGAACAGCTTCGGCTCGCCTGGAGACGATTTCAGCCAGGATAGTGTTCAGGCACGTCGCTTTGCAGCCAACGCTACCCCCTTGGGTGATCAATTCCAGGTGAATACGTACACCACTCAGATCCAACGGAAAGCGTCTGTAGCGATAGACCCAAGCGGAGGCTTCACGGTGTCATGGACGAGCGGCTTTCCGAATCCGGGTATCGATGGTCCCGATGGTTCGCTCTTCGGCATTGCGGCTCGTCCGTACCTATCTGACGGCAGCCCGGCCAGCGGCGAGTTCGTGGTCAACACCTTCACTCTGTACAACCAGTATCGCAACGCCGTGACATCCGGCCCTGACGGTCAGATTGTCGTAGTTTGGGAGACCGTCGATTCGGGCCCCGCGCCGGATTTTGGGTCAGCGGTCCTCGGCCAGAGGTTCTCGAACTCGGCCTTCGTTTTCACCGATGGCTTCGAGTCCGGCGACATCTCTTCCTGGTCGAGCTCGGTTCCTTGACTTCTGACCCACCGTCAGCCACCCCTCGAAAGTAGGGGTGGCTCTTACGGCCGCCCTCGGGAGGGGGCAAGCCCCTCCCCTACTTGACGTCGGAGGCCAGCGGCCGTAGGTTCGGGCAGTGACAATCCGATCTGCTCTGCTCGTCCTGGTCGTCAGCTGGTCGCTGATGTCTTGTGGTGGAAGCTCGCCTGCTGGGAAGGTCATCATCCTGGGGATCGACGGTCTCGATCCTCTGGCGATCGACCTGTTGATGTCCGAGGGCAAGCTGCCGAACTTCGCTCGTCTCCGGCAAGACGGAGCCTATGGCCGCCTGATCAGTCAAAAGCCCCTGCTCAGCCCCATCATCTGGACAACGATTGCCACCGGCAAGACCCCGGGGCAGCATGGAATCGGGCACTTCGTGGCGGTCAATCCCCAGACCGGGGAGAAGCTCCCCGTGACGAGCGATCTGCGCCAGGTCAAGGCGCTGTGGAACATCGCCGCCGAAGCTGGTCGTCGGCCGGCGGTCGTCGGCTGGTGGGCGACCTGGCCACCGGAAAGGCTAAACGGCATCATCGTCAGCGACCACACGGCCTACCACTTCCTGTTCGCTGAAGGATTCACCGGGGCCGCCACCGAGGAGCAGACGACCCATCCTCCCGAACTGGCGGCGGAGATCGCTCCCCTGCTGCAGAGGCCGACAGACCTCACCTACAACGAGGTTGCACCTTTTGTCGATGTCAGCTCCGAGGAGTTCTCGCGGCCATTCGATCTATCGGATGATCTGGGGCACTTCAAATGGGCCCTGGCCACGGCCAAGAGCTACCGAGATGTCGGATTGGACCTCTGGAAGCGCGAGCGGCCCGATCTGACCATGGTCTACATCGAGGGCGTGGATTCGACCTCCCATCTCTTCGGCCACCTCTTCAGGGTCGAAGGCCTGGCAGGAGAGCTGGCCGAGCAACAGTCGAGGTACGGCAAGACCGTAGAAGAGATGTACATCTTCGCCGACGAGTTGATCGGTCAGTACCTCGACGTGATGGATGATGACACCACACTCGTAGTCGCCTCCGACCATGGCTTTCGGCTGGGCGAGCTGCACGACGATCCGAGCCGTGTGCGGGACATGCGCCGGGTCAGCGAGCGCTTTCACCGCATCGAGGGCATCCTCTATCTCTATGGCCGCGGGGTGAAGCGGCATTCGAGACTCGATAAGCCCATTCTCGTCGACCTGGCACCGACCGTACTCGCTCTGCTCGGCCTGCCAGCCGCCGAGGACATGCCGGGGAGGGTGCTTACGGAGGCCCTGGAGATCCCAACGATTCCTGAGCGAATCGCTTCCTACGAGACCGGCGAGCGAGGGGAGCGCAAGAGCGTCGCAAGAGACGCGGAGGTAGACCAGGCTGTGCTCGAGCGGCTAGAGGCCCTGGGCTATCTCGGTGGAGTTCAATCGAGCGAGGGCGAGCGCAACCTGGCGGCCATTGCCTTCGAGGAGGGGCGTTACGACGACGCCCTGGAGATCTATCAGCGCCTGATCGAAGCCGATCCGGAGGATCCCGGCCTGCGCACCAGCCTGGCTGGTGCCTTCGGCGCCACTGGGAACTACGACGACGCTCTCGAGCAACTGGAGGCGGCGCTCGCGCTCGATCCCCTGAATGTGGAGGCCTACCACAATCGGGCCGTCATCCACGAACGCCAGGGCCGCCCCGAGCTTGCCATTGCCGACTACAACACGGTCCTGCGCTATGCACCTGACTATGAGCCCTCTCGAGCGGCGCTGCTTCGCCTCACCGGCAGCGCCTCGACCAACGCCCCGACGAGCCAAGCCGAGCAGCAAGCCGGATTTCTTGCCGAAAAGGCCAGCCTGGCCGCACGACGCGGCGACTACGAGACCGCTCTGACCCTGCTCGACCGCGCTGAGGGCATCGCCCCCCAATACAGCCTGGTATTCCAGTACCGCTCCAACGTTGCGTATCTCATGGGAGATCGAGACGTGGCGATCTCGGCTCTCGAGCGGGCCCTGGAGCTCGAGCCGGATAACGCCCTGTTCCGAGAGAATCTGAAGCGCTTGAAAGAAAGTCCCACCGAGCAATAGGTGCCGATGACGTCGACTCACGCTGCCGGCGGCGAGGACTCCTGGAGGATCCATGCGATCGTCCTCGGGCTGGCGTTCTTCGCTGTCTACGCTCTCGGCGCCAGCCGAACCATCTACGTCGGTGACAGTGGCGAGTTGGTAGCGGCCGTTCACACACTGGGCATCCCCCACCCGAGCAGTTACCCCCTCTATGTGCTGCTCGGCAAGCTCTGGACGGTCCTGGTTCCCATCGGCTCCATCGCCTTCCGGATGAGCCTGTTCAGTGCGGCCTGCGCGGCCCTCGCCACCTCTGGCGTCTATCTCGTGGGCCG
>JAUWSP010000349.1 GCA_030610025.1 Acidobacteriota bacterium
ACCCAAGCGACCGAGGGGCACGAGGTCGAGGAGGGCCTGGACTCCAACGCTCAGCTGTGGGAGGTCTCGGAGGTCAGAGACGGATTGGACGACGAGGCCGCCACAGAGCTGAACCAGGTCAACGAGGCGCTGGCCCGTCTCGATGCCGGAGAGTACGGCTTCTGCAAATCGTGCGGCAATGAGATCGGTGCGATGCGGCTCGAAGCGATGCCCTACGCCACGCTGTGCATCGATTGTGCCGAAGGTGAGGAAGAGATGGACAGACAGGAGCTAGATCCCAATGAGTATTGATGCCAAACATCTCGCTCACTCGACCGGCTATGATTCTGGCCGTTACTGAAGGTTCTCGAGCAACTGGCGAATTCTCGAGGAGAGCGTAGGTATCTTTGTCCTCACCACATCCCACACGAGATCGTAGTCGACACCGAAATAACCGTGAATGAGCCGGTCCCGCATTCCGGCCATACTGCGCCATTCGACCTCTGGGTACATCTCGGCAGTCTCTGGAGGGATCTTCTTCGATGCTTCCCCGATGATCTCGAGACTTCTGACGAAAGCTCGCCGGAGTGTCTCGTCTCCCAGAAACTCGTCGTGAGCGAGGTCCTGCGAGTGCTCGATCAGATAGTCGGCTTCGTCGAGAATGTGCTGCGGTATTCACGCAGCGGCAAGGACATCCTCGGCCTCGTTGAGGATGTGAGGGCCCAGATAGGGGCTCAAGGCCTCGGTGGTCACCAGTTCGACGTGACGCTGCAAAACCTCTTCGAGAAGAAGGGAGATTCCCATGAAGCGATCAAAGGTCTTCTTGCCCGGCTCAAACTCCAGCAGCACATCCACGTCGCTGGCTGGGGCTTGTTGCCCCCGGACGAAGGAGCCGAACAGGCCCAGTCGCCTCACGCCGAGTTCCCTCAGTTGCGGCTCATGGTCCCGCATCCGCACGAGAATCTCATCCTTGGTCTGAACCGGTGTGTTCCTCATAGCCTATCCCGTGGCGGAATTTTAGCATCCCATCTCCACCCTGGAGTGAATCCCGTCCGAGGCCACTCAAGACCGCCTTGAGATAGTCTGTTGGGTAGACCGCGGTCGGAGGACGGCCTCTGGGACGTTTCTTCAGTCCAAGAGATGCCGATCGAGTCTCAACTGTAGAGCGCTGGAGAACATAGACAAACAGGAGCTAGATCCCAATGAGTATTGATGGCAAACATCGAAGGACACTGCAAGAGCTGTTCGCCCACCCGATCTCGATGAACATCGACTTCTGGAAAGTGGCGAATCTGTTCGAAGACCTGGGCGCCGAGATTGATGAGACCGGGAAGGGCAATCTGAAGGTAAAGCTCAATGGCCAGGAGATGAGTTTCCCGATCCCACACAAGAAGAACATCGACAGCAAACACGAAGTCGTGGCGATTCGCGACTTTCTCAAGAGCGCCGGCGTGACACCGGAGTCTGAGAGCTGAACCTCCTGGCCGTGATGTGCCTACTTGTGTTTGCGCTCGGGAATCCATCTGGATGATGGAAAGTGCGAACTCGGGAATGAGAGTGGAGCTTGAGCAGGCGTTGGAGAACACGCGAACGAAGGCCACTCCGTAGGGCTCCTTGATTTGGGGCACCAGGCGATTCCACGATCACGTCGGAGTTTGCTCCATACACCAAATCGGCGTATATTGGTGTATCATTCACGGGAGGCAATTACCAGATGGCGCGTACCAACATCGAGATCGACGATGGACTCGTTGAGAAGGCGATGCGACTCACCGGTGCTAGCACCAAGCGGGAAGTAGTGGACATCGCCCTCCGTCGTCTGGTGGAGAAAGGCAGTCTTTATCGCGCCTTGCGCCGCCTTCAAGGAAAGCTTGCGTGGGAAGGTGATGTCGCAGCGTGGCGGTCCGCTCGCACGCCGCGCCGATGATCATCGTCGACTCCAACACCTGGGCGAATTTCTTCAATGGAGCTTCGAACCCTTACGTACAACGCCTCGACCTCGCCTTGCGGGAGGAGGAGGACCTGGCTGTCGTTCCGATCATCATCACGGAGGTCCTTCAGGGGTTCCGGACCGACAGCGGTTTCGAGCGAGCCAGGCGAGTTCTCCTGGCATTGCCGCTGATTCAACCGACAGTCGGCTGCCACGTGCGAGCGGCACACCTGTTCCGCTCACTGCGACAGAAGGGGATCACCGTGCGCGGGGCCGTGGACTGCATCATCGCTCAGACGTGTCTCGACGTCGATGCCGAACTCCTAAGCCCCGATGCGGACTTCGAGCGAATCGCCCTCCACACTCCCCTTCGTCTCTGGGGCGAGGTGTCCGAGTCGGTGGACTGAGCCCCGAATCGAAAGCTACAGGGGCTTACCGGTAGGTTTCTTTGGGCTGAGACGCCTGGCAACGGGCAGCGTCGTGAGTGGCGCCAAATGGCCAGAGATGCCGTAGACTGCCTGCTAGCATGAACAGTTGACACCTTCTGGGAGGCCGGTAGCCGATGGAAAACACTCTGTATTACGTCATCGCCGGGGTGACGCTTCTTTTCTCGCTCGGTGTCCGCCAGCATCTGAAGTCGACCTACAAGCGCTGGAGTCAGGTTCGCAGCGCGACCGGAAGACCGGGAGGCCAGGTGGCTCGCATCATTCTCGACGCCAACCAACTCCAGGCCGTTCCGGTCGAACCCGTGCCAGGGACGCTCACGGACCACTACGACCCAAGCAAGAAACAGCTGCGTCTGGCGCAAGAGAACTTTGTCGGCAGAAGCGTTGCCGCCACGGCGGTGTCGGCGCACGAGTGCGGGCATGCGTTGCAGGATGCCGACGACTATCGGCCGATGGAATTTCGCACCAAGTTGGTACCGATCGCCAACGCCGGCGCCCGTTTCGGAATACCACTGGCTATCTTCGGCAGCTTCTTTGGTTCGTCGATGATGGTACAGATCGGAGTCCTGGGCTATGTCGGGGCCATCTTGCTCACCTTTCTGACGCTTCCGGTCGAGTTCAACGCGAGCAAGCGCGCGCTGGCTCAGCTCGATCGTCTCGACCTGATCTCGCCGGACGGTCAGGAGGGTGCCGAGAAAGTTCTCAAAGCGGCAGCCCTGACCTACGTAGCAGGAGTGGCGTCGTCGGCCGGATACCTGGTGTACCTGCTGTTTATCGGTGGGCGTTCTCTGATGAGAAAGACCAAGCCACCGGTACCGCCGCCGGCCTGAGCGGGGATTGCATCGAGACAGGAGAACGCCTCTCATGGACAGTGACCAGAAGCTCAAGGCCCGGTTTTCGCTCATCTATGTCGTTGGAGCCCTTCTCGCGGTGCTTCTCCTCCAGGAGTACGTGATCGGGCCGATGAAGGCAGGAGAGGAAGAGGTTCCGTACAGCCAGTTTCGCCAGGATCTGGCCACGGGAGCAATCGCCGAGGTGACCGTAGAGCCTGAACGGGTCGTCTACACAATGTCCGAAGCGGGTGAAGGAGCTGATGACACGGTGGAGACGCGCAAGGCCGTCCGCATCGAGGATGAAGACCTGGTCGACGAGCTCGTGGACGCCGGTGTCGAATTTCAGGCTCGAGCGCAGACCAAGAGTCTTCTGGAGTCGCTGTTCGGGTGGATCTTGCCGGTTCTGCCGTTCGTGGTGATCTGGTGGTTCCTGATGAAGCGGATGGGGAAGGGTGGTGCCGGGGGCATGCTGTCGATCGGCAAGAGCAAGGCCACCGAGATCTCCGGCGAGATGACCAACGTGACCTTTGCCGATGTCGGCGGCGTCGAGCAGGTCGAGGTCGAGCTCAGGGAGATCATCGAGTTTTTGAATCACCCAGAGCGCTTCGTCGCGGTGGGAGCGAAGCTGCCGAAGGGCATCCTGCTCGTGGGCCCGCCCGGTACTGGCAAGACGCTGCTGGCCAAGGCCACGGCCGGCGAGGCCGGTGTGCCCTTCTTCTCGATCAGCGGCTCCGAGTTCGTGGAGATGTTTGTCGGCGTCGGTGCGTCAAGGGTTCGCGACCTCTTCGATCAGGCCAAGGCGAAAGCGCCGTGCATCATCTTCATCGACGAGATCGACGCCATCGGCCAATCGCGATCGGGGGCGATGGCCGTGAAATCTAACGACGAACGGGAGCAGACGCTCAACCAGCTCCTCTATGAGATGGATGGTGTTGATGCCAACGAGGGCGTCGT
>JAUWSP010000040.1 GCA_030610025.1 Acidobacteriota bacterium
CACCTGGAAGCGGATCCAGCTTGTAACCGACATCGACTCGAATGGGCCCGATGGGTGAGAGGTACCGCACCCCGGTCCCAATGCCCGGCTTGCCCTCTGCGAGATTGATGCTCCGCCAGTCTGCCCATAGATTCCCGAAATCCGCGAACACCGTTCCACCGATGGGTCCGGCGATGGGAAAACGATAGTCGAGATTGACGATCAGCAAGCCGTTGCCTCCGACCGCGGTCAGTGAACTGGCATCCGGCTCCCCATCGCGAGGGTCATCGGAAAGATCAATAAGGGTCTCACCCGGGATTCCCAGCCGATCCCGCTTGTACGCTCGGTGCGTCGTACGGCCGCCGGCAAAGAATCGCTCGGAGATCGGAATGTAGCGAGAGGGAAGATCCTCCGGAACATTCGGGTCGATCACCGCCTGGTTCAGTGGCTCGATGGCACCAACCCGGAAGCTGCCGCCAATCACACCGACTCGCCCGAAGTTCAAGTAGCCAGAGGCCTGGATGAAAGTCTTCAGGAACTGGGTCTCGGCGCCGGCGAATGGAAACGCATACTCGACCTGCAGAATCGTGTTCCACCCTTCACTCGGATCGAACTCGTCGTTGCGGTGATCCAACATCCAGGCAGGTGTGATACTGGCGATGAGTACCTCCTGGAAATCACGTTCGATATCCTGAAACCCCTCCTCTACATCGAGAACCTCGACGTTACGGTAGTCGAGCAGGAGATTGACTCGACTGTAGGTTCCTTGCCGTTGGATCTCGAACTGACCACCTCGGCGCCGCGATGTGAAGCTGTACTTGACCTCCTCGATGTAGAAGAGCGAGACGGTCGAGGGATAGGGCCAGTGGAAGAAGTAGGGCTGGGTAAGGAGAATCCTTGCGAGGTTGTCCCGGTTGGAGGCCCTGACGTCCAGTCTCGCCGCCAGCGCCCGGCCCAGGAGGTTGCTCATCGAGTAGCCAAAAAGCCCTCGGATGCCGTCCTCTGAATCGAATCCGAGACCGTAGGTGAGCTTGCGCCGCTTACCCTCCTCCAGATTCACGAGGATGTCCCGCTCGCCTCGGAAAGGGGTCCCCGGCGCTCTCCTCACCTCTACACGCGAGAATGTTCCGAGTCGGTACAGGTTGCGTTGCACTTCCAACAGCCGGTTGGTGTTGAAGTGCTCCCCCGATTCGAGGCGCATCGCAAAGCGCACGACCCTCGCATTGGTCCTGTTGGCACCTCGAACGATGATCCGATCGACGATGCTTCGAGGCCCCTCCAGAACTCGGAGGGTAACGTCCACACGGGTCTCGTCCTCATTCCATTCAAGAAGCGGTGAGAGCTGGGTCGATTCATACCCTTCGGCTTCGTATCGGGACCGAATCTGGGTCACGGTCTCGTTGAGTAGGGCCTGGTGAAAAGGGCCACCTGAGCTCAGTGGCAAGCCTGCGACCAACTGCCCCTCGGGAAGCTGTGTAACACCGGTCATATTCAGCTCTACCACGCGGCGCTGTCGGCCCTCGTCGATCGGCACACCCACGTAGAGGTTCTGGTCCTCGATCTCCACCTCGTGGGGCCCGACGAGAGCCTGGTCGAATCCGTTGAGCGCGTAGTACGCCTGAATATTGGCCAGATCATCTACCAGGACCGAGTCCACCAGGCGTCTACCGCCAGATCCAAGACCGCGTCGCGGTGAGGTCGTCATCAAGGGAGTCAGCTGGCGATCGCTGAAGTACTCATTGCCAGTGAGCACGATCTCGGCCAATTGAAAAGTCTCACCTGGGTCGATCACCAGGCTGACATGAACCGAGTCTCCTGAGCGCTCCTGGCTGGTGTTGATCTCGACCTGGTAATAGCCCTGCTCCTGGTAGAAACTACGAATCCTCTCGACCGACTGTAGAAGCAGGGCTTCGTCGAAACGTTGCCGTTCCATGAATGGAAGCAGGCCTTTCTTCTGAAGCTTCTTGGGGTCGCCTCCCAGGACTTCGATCTCGAAGTGGGATCCCAACTCGACCCGATAGCGAATTCGGACCTCCGCGGCCTCCCAGTCGACGTGCACGTCCGCCGCATCGACAACCGCTTGACGGTACCCCTGGTCGATCAGCCAGCCCTCGAGCCGCTCGGCATCTTCGGCCGGTCTGCGACTGAAGAACCGCTTGCCGGGAGAGGAGCGCAACGGCTCCATGAGTGCGCTGGGATCGAAGGGCCCGAGATCGCCTTCGAAATCGATCCCATCGACCGAGAAGGGCGGGCCACTCTCGATTCTGTAGGTCACATCCGCCAGCTTGCGCTTCTCGTCGATGTCCACTTCAGGCGTGACCCGAGCCGCCATGAAACCCTCGACGGCCAGTCGATCGCCCAGGCGGTAGAAATCCCGCAGAATCTGACTCTCGATCAGAGGTGAGCGTGGTCGCACTTCGACCTCCGCCATCAGATCGCGTCTCTTGATACCGAGGTCGCCAGCGAGTCCCACCGACTCGACCCTGAGGTTCGCCCAAAGGGCGAAGGTCACCTCGACACCCTCGGGTGTCGATCGCGCGAACGCCTCGATCTGACCTGTCATTCCCGACGCCTGAAGATTGCGAATGCTGCCCGACACAGCATCCAGCGAGTACGGCTCGCCCACTTCAACCGCCAGATAGTCGACCACCTGCTCGACATCGTCGAGAACGGTATCGGCCCGGATGACGATGCTGCTGACAGGAGATCCTGCCTGAGCCGTGGCCCTGTCAGAACCCGAAAAAATGGCGACCATGAGGACCAGCGTCGGCAACAAGAGCCGACACGCCGGCGAGCTCACCGCCCAGCGCCGATCTCTCGAACGGTCCAGGGATCTGCTGGGCAGGACCACCCGTGGGCTCCTCAGAAGCTCCTCTCCCAGCGAACGTCGGCTGAGTAGCTGCCGTCTCCGTCCTGGGTCAGCACCAGGGTCGTTCCCTCCATGAAGACCCATTCGACCTGGATGATCTGCTCTTCGGTGGTCGAAGGATCGTAGGAGTAGGTCAGGAAGACGTCTCGCGATACCTGCTTGCCCACCGTCACTCGGGCCGAGGAGAGATCGCCACTGGAGGTGGTGAGCGGCTCCAGACGCACCCGGTCGAAGCCGAACAGATTGCTCGTTCGCTCGGAGATCAAGGAGGCGGCCTGCCCATAGAGCAGACCGGTCGCCCGCATCGCGGCTTCGGTCTCCCCCGCGGCCTGCGAGGACCGGGTCCCCCTCCAGCTGGTTTCCCCCGTAGTGAGAAGAGACAGCACTTCCAGATCGGCCAGGGGCGGGTCGGAGGAGAAGTTCGCATTCAGGCTATCCAGCGTTCCGAAGAGGCTCATCGTGACGTTGTATTCGCGGACTCTCGCCGAGGCTGCCAGATCGATGACCGGCTCGATGGCGAACGGATTCGCGAACGTCACGAGTCCCTGATCGACCGTGTACTTGGTCCCGGAGTAGGAGACGGTGCCTCCCCGTTCGATCTCTACCCGACCGAAAAGCACCGGGTTGGCCACGGTACCCCTGACGACCAGATCGATATCGCCTCGCA
Source organism: Acidobacteriota bacterium (assembly GCA_030610025.1). GTDB lineage: Bacteria > Acidobacteriota > Thermoanaerobaculia > Multivoradales > JAHEKO01 > JAUVRX01. The sequence goes on from JAUWSP010000040.1 coordinate 3,516, forward strand.
TGTCCGCCAGGTTGTTGCGAATCCGCAGGGCTCCAGGCCCGTCAATGACGATGTTGAGCTGGGTCGAGGTCTCCAACTCTCCGGCACGATCGACTTCCACGCGCTGCCGGGCGAAGATTCCCCGCATGAGTTGGGTCATGCTCACGTTGACGTCTTGCACGTAGTAGGCACGGTCGAGCCGCACGTTGCCGCGCAAGATATGCCCCTCGTCCGTCGATGCCAGCGACAACTCCGCATCACCGCGACTCAGCCAGCCTTCTGGGAAACGGAGGTTGATGTTCTCGGCGAACATCTGGAGCTGATAGCCGAAGCCGCCATTGTCTGTAACCGGTAGCAGCAGACCGCTGGCCCGCACCTGGCCGCCAGCCAGATCGGCCTGCAGACTGTCGATCACCACCTGGTCGGGATAGAAGAGGAACTGACCGCGAATGTTGTCCAGAGCGTGGGGGATACCCGACACGATTACCTGTCCGTTGCTCAACGTCCCCTGTCCATCGAGGCGAGGAGATTCCATCGTCCCTTCGACCGTGGCGAGGACATCGAATCGTCCGGTCCGAAGGCCCAGGTCGGGCAGCAGAAGAGACAGCCAGACGGTCTCGAGAGAGCCCTGAAGCCGCATGTCGAGAGATCGCGCCTCATCGAAGGCCACCACTCCCGACAGGAACAGCTCGCTTTCGCTGGCAGGATCGCCGATGAAGAAGGAGTCCAAATGGAATCCATCCTCAGACAGGTGCATCACGATCGGTTCCAGATTCGTCAGCTTCTGTTCCGCCAGCTCCAGTGAGAAGTGCTCCAACGACAACTCCGAACGCCAGGGTTGGCCGGTTACGAAGTCCGCTTCCAGCGTGAGAACACCTTCGAATTCGCCCGAGCTGTCCGGAATTACCTCCGCACCGGAGAGGTTGATCAGGCCCTGCATGTCCTTGCCCCGGACGGGAACCGTCAGGCTCAAGCCCTCACGGTTGAGTCGACCTCCACCGTCCAGGGTCACCAGGCCCAGGAAATCTCCCGAGAGAGTCAAATCACCTCTTTCGAGATGCGCGTGCAGGTCGGCGCTTCCATCGTCTCCGAGGAGCCGATCCTCGAGCGTCAACCCCCTCCAGGCAAGATCGGCGGTTACCTCCGGCTCCTCCAGGGTCCCCCCGACGACTCCGCTGACCCTCATCCTGCCGCCGACTTCGACCGGGAGCAGGGAGATCAGCGGTTCGGCCGTCATGTCGAGATCGTCAGAGGCAATCCGCAGAGAGACCGCCTGGTCGGCCTGGTCGAGACTGCCACTCAGCTCGACCCGGCCGGCTGGCCCGGTCAGCTCGACTCTCCGAAAGACAACCCGTTCCGGGTTGAACTCCATGTCCAAGGTCAGAGACTCCGCAAGCAGCTCCCCTAGCCAGATGGAGTCGATCCGCGCCACCAGGTCACCGTCTGGATGCTCGAGGTCACCCGACAGCACGAGAGAACCCGTCAGCGCGCCGTCGAGGTCGAGCTCGAACGGCAACCAGGGGTGCACCTGGGCCATGGGCCATTTCGAGGCGTCCACGGCCAGTAGAAAATCCGGCGCTGGCACCTCGGCTTCAGGATCGGGAAATGGCAGCCGACCCGTGACGATCAGGCCTCCACCCGGGCGCAAGAGCTCGATACGCAGATCCTCGACTCCTTCTGCACCGACCAGCATCCGACCCTGCGCCCGATCTGCTGAGAAGCCTGGAGCCTCCACATCCCGCAGGGCGAGCTGCAGCTGGGTGCTTGGCCCTTCCGGCCCGACAAAGAGAGTTCCGTCGACCTCCCCCTGGCCCGAGGTAGGCAGCCAAAGCGGAGGATCGGTGGCCTCCTCGAAGGGCAACAAGTTCAACAACTCGGCCAGTCTGATGGTGTCGATCTGATACTCGAACTGACCCGTTTTGCTTGCGATGTCGAAATAGCCAGTCGCGATGACCTCGTGCGCCTCGGTCGTCACCCTGGCCGCACGGGTCCGGATGACCCCGTTCTCGATGATCATGGGCACCGTGCCTTCGACAGGAAGGGAATCGGGATCGGTACCGTGCCTGGCGTTGATCGTCAGGTCACCCCACCCCTGGCCGTGGGTGGCATCCCCCAGGGGAAAGTAGTAGTCGAAAACTCCCGAGACGGTGCCGGACAGGCCGCTGACTGGAATGTGCTGATCCATCAGCAACGTCTGGAGCTCCACCTGGTCGAGCAGCAGATCGACCTCCAGAGACTTGTCCTGGCCGTGATAGTCCACATTGACCGATCCACGGATCGAACCCTCCCCGTAGTCGGCCCTCTCGATGTCGAACTGGAGACCGTTGCGATCGCCCGACAGCACACAATGGACATGCCCGATCGGTCGGCCCAGGAGCACCAACTCCCGGGAGTCCAATTCCCCCCTGAAACCCCAGGCCTCGGAGCGCCAGGCCATGCCTCCAACCAGCTCGAAAGGTCCCTGGATCTGGTCGTTGATGTAGCCCATGCGCCGGAACAGCGACGTATCCCCCGACGCTTGCAACTCCAACACGACCTCTTTGTCCCCGCCCCACCCGATTTGACCGGAGACCGCAGCGCTGAGGTCGATACCCTCGATTCGTCCTTCTTTGATCTCGAGGCCTGTTGGAGTCAGCTCGACCGCCAGGTTGAGTGCCCCGACGATCGGATCGCCCTTGGGCAGGCTCACCTCGACAGCCGGGGCACTGAACGACCCCTGCAGCTCCCGCTCCAGGTTGCCGGAGACCTCCGCCGTCAGGGACTCGGCCGTCAGAGCCATCGGAAGGCGTTGTTGACGAAGCTCCAGGAAGCCCCGTTCGAGGGCCAGATAGCGGACGGTGACCTTGAAAGGCAGCCGACGAGGGCGAGCGTCGGAGTCGGCTTTCCGCTTCCTGCCGCGAGGCAGATTGCTGACCCCCTTGCCGACAAAATCCAGGAAGATGCGGGGCCCGATGAGCTTGACCTGATGGAGGTAGAGATGGGGCTGCCGAAAATCGGTGATATCGGCGTCGATGAGGATCTGCTCGACCTCGGCGAAGGGCGGATCACCAGGCTCCGGACCGCCCAATCGGAAATTGTCGATCTCCGCTCCCAGCGGCAGCACCTTGACGCGGAGAGCACCGATGCTCACCTCTCGCTCCAGATAGTTTCCGGCAGCCTGCTCGACCTGTCGGGCCACGAACGAGCCGAATCGCTCGCCTTGCACGAACGAGATCAGGGCCCAAAGGGCCACGGCAGCCAGAGCGACGGCCCACATCGCCGGTCGAACCATCCAGCGACGGAATCGACCGTGGCGGCGCCTAGGACGCCTAGGGACCTCGGGCTCCTCGGCTTTACCTTTGAACTGTTCGGCTGACATCGACCAGCGGACCTGCCCTATAGAAACAAACTCCCCGAAGGCAGTGCTTTTGAAACTTCACTGCGCTGTCCCGACAATGCGGGCTCGAGGCGGAGCCGCCAACTAGCCGCCCCACCTGAGTTTATCGCGCAGATTGTCGTAGAACGTGCGGTCGCTGGTCTTGATGAGCCGTACCACGTCGTCCGATGGGCGCAGACTGATCGTGTCACCGTAGTCGATCTGGGTACCTTCCTGGCCATCCAGGGTCAGATAGACCTCTTCATGGGAGGTCTCGAGCCTGATAACCACGCTCCCTGAATCCGGCACCACGATGGGGCGCAGGGTCAGAGTGTGAGGGCAGATGGGCGTCACCACGACAACCGGCAGGCAGGGATTGAGAATCGGGCCACCCGCCGCCAGGTTGTAGGCCGTTGAACCGGTCGGCGTCGAGATGATCAACCCATCGGAACGATAGGTGGCGACGCGGTGGCCATCTACGGTCACCACCAGCTCGATGATCCTGGCCAAGGCACTCTTGTTGATGACAGCGTCGTTGAGCACCCGGTAGCGAACCTCATCGCCGCTCGCTCGCTTCAGGGTGACCTCCAACAGCGCGCGCTCGTCGACACCATAGTCACCCGCCAGGAACTTCATCAATGACGGGTAGAGCTCGGATCTCGGGATTTCGGTGAGGAAGCCCAGGTTCCCCATGTTGACGCCCAGGATCGGAATCGAATCGGCGAGATTGCGAGCCACGGAGAGCAGCGTGCCGTCGCCGCCCAGGACGACGACGAGATCGTAGACCTCCGTCCGATCGAAGGCCTCCGCCTGCAGCTCGGGATGGGCCTCCAGAATCGTCTCATCCAACGCCACCCCCAGCTTCCGGCGGCGCAACCAGTGCGCCAGCTCGACCGCTGTTTCCAGGGCTTCCTGGCTGACGCGCTTGGCGACTACGGCGATCTTGCGAGATTCGGAGGGAGTCGTCATCGGCTTTTCTGGAATAGAGCCAGGGCCTCGACGTTGCCCTTGGCCCCTACCACCTCGGAGTCAACTATACCCATGAGGACCAGGCCCAGGGAAGTCAGATCTTCCCCTCTCTCCTGGATGACCCGCCGCCGGAGAGACTCGTCCCGCACCACGCCCCCTTTGCCCACCAGCCCTTTGCCCACCTCGAACTGCGGCTTGATCAAGGTCAGGAGATATCCCGCAGGCGCGAGAACAGGCAGCAGTGCTGGTACCACCTTGATGAGCGAGATGAAGGAGACGTCCACCGTGATGAGCTGGCAGGGTTCCGGAATGTCCGCTGCCTCGAGGTAGCGCGCGTTGACGCCCTCCATGGTCACGACGCGGGTGTCGCTGCGCAACTTGAAGTCGAGCTGCCCCCGGCCCACATCCAGCGCGTAGACCCGTGTGGCGCCCCGCTGCAACAGACAATCGGTGAACCCTCCGGTCGATGCCCCGACATCCAGGCAGGTCCAACCCGATGGATCGATCCCGAAATGGTCCAGCGCGTGGGCGAGCTTGCGGCCACCCCGAGAGACGAACGGCTCCTTCGGCCCGACCACCTCCCGTTGGGCGGTGTCGGGCACCGAGGTACCCGGTTTGTCCGATGGCACCCCATCGACGGTCACACTCCCGGCCATCACGGCTCGGCGGGCTCGCTCTCGGCTCTCGAAAAGCCCCTTCTCTACCAACAACTGGTCCAATCTGGTCCGCATGGGCCCGACTGTTCTCAAGGATGTCCTTCGCGGGCCTCGAACCCGCAATGGCAAGCTCAGCGCCCAATTGCCGAGGCTGGCAGGGCTTCGTCTACGAGCATGATGGGGATGTCGGAGACTATCGGATAGACCAGCTGCGAATCAGCGGAGTAGAGCCCCTGCTCGACCACGGGCGCTTCCTTCCTGAAGTGCTCCTGGTACTTTTCCACGAGCTGCCGGCAGAGCTCGGCTGGAAGCTCCACCAGCTCCAATTCGCCTTTGGTCTTCGGGCAGACGAGAATTTCGAGAAGATCCGGGTCGACAGCCATTTTCGCTCACCTTCGAAGCCAGAATAGCACAAGCGGTCTCGCACCTTGATTAACACGGCACCGCTTTCCCGGTAGACTCTTGGCGACTTGCCCGGCCCCCAACCCACCGTGCGTTCCTCGCCAAGAAATACCCGCTCATGGTCTGTAGCCCGCTCGATCGGCGGTCCGGCCATCGCCATCGCGATCCTGATGCTGGTGGCCCTACAGGTCGCGAAGCCATCTCCGACCCGCCTTTGGGGCGACGAAGGAACCTTCGTGGCGATGACCGCGAGCCTGGTCCACGACGGGGACCTGATCTTCGACGAGGGCGATCTCCAGCGGCTCGAGGAACGTCAGGCCGGGCCGGCTCCTGCGGTCATCCTGCAACGCACCGACCGGGGGGTCACCTACTCGAAACCGATCCTCTACCCGCTCATGGCGGCACCCCTCTTCTCGCTGTTGGGCGAGTCGGGAATGCTTCTCACCAATGCGTTGCTACTGGGCATTGCACTGCTTCTGGCCTGGTGTCACTTGAGGCGACTCGGTTCGACCTCGCACGCTTTCTGGACCCTGGCTACCGCAGTGTGCTGCAGCGTCCTGCTGCCCTATCTGGTCTGGCGCATGAGCGACCTGGCTCAGGCCGCGATGGTTCTGGCAGGCCTGATCCTCGCGATTCGAGGGTTGCCTCCGGCGGCGGAAAATCGATCCGGAAAGGGCAGGGGCCTCCTCCTGTCTTCGGTCGCCGGAGCTTTTCTGTTGGGGGCGGCCACCTCGATGAGGTTCAGCACAGCGGCATTGGCCGCCGCCCCGGTGCTCATCGCCATCCTCTATCGGAGGTACCGGCGTGGCCTTGTCGTCGCGGCGCTGGCCGTGGCGGGCTTTGCCCTTGTAGGCGGTGCCACACAGCACTACCTGGGGACTCCCAATCCCTACAAGGCGGTTCGCTCCAGCTTCAACCCACGCACCGGCTACCCGGCTGGAGTCGAGGCCGCCGAGGCCGCCGAGAGATTCTCCACCAGCCCGGCGACCCAGTCCGCTTCCTGGCTTCCAAGCTTCGAACCGAGGCGCTCGGCCTATTCCCTGTTCTACTTCTTCGTGGGTCGACATACCGGCCTTTTGGCCTACTTTCCCATCGCTCTAGTGCTGCTACTGCATGCCGTGCGGCGTCCGAACGGTGTGGCTCTGCCTCTTCTCATAGCGAGCGGTACGGTAGTGGGCTTCTACCTTCTCTGGATGCCGGAGAACTACTTCGGCGGCTCGACATTCCTCGGCAATCGTTACTTCCTGGTGATACTGCCGGCCGTTCTCGTCGCTGTACGACAACTCCCATCGCCTCGCCTTCTCGCGGTGGCCTGGTTGTTGGCCTTGGGCTTCTGGAGCTCGGGCCTCTATTCCGTATCCCTAACCAGAGGCCTGGACTCGACCAGCCAGAACCACACTCACGCCGGTCTCTTCCGACTCTTGCCGTTCGAATCGACAGCCAAGAACATCGATGGCGTCGAGGCGCGCTACTGGCGGCGGGACTTCGTCCGCTTCGTGGACCCCTTCGCGGGAATCGGTGCCCAGAGCTTTCGCCTGAGCTCGGGAGTGCCGGCAACCGAGCTCGTGGTCGCCACGTCGTGGCCCGGAGAGACTTTGAAGATCGCAGTCCAAGCCAGCTCGCCTCGCACGGTGCTCGAAGTCACCGATTGGCAAAGAAGCGACGCCTACGCTCTCGACGGCTCGGTCGACATGGCTCCTGGCGTGCTCGAGATCGACCTCTCGCCAGCCTGGAGGCGACATGGATTCTGGTGGCAAGACGGCGGGACCTACGCCGTCCGCAGTCTTCGCCTGAAACTCGTGCACCCCGAGGGAACCGAGGCGACGGCCGATGTCCGATATCTCGGACAGAGACTGCCGCCGAAGATGCGTCCCCAGTCGAGGGACCAGGATCCTCCACCTGACGGCGAAGCCGGTGCTGCTCAATCCAGATAACCGAGAGCCCGAAGAGCGGCTTCGTCTTCCTCGGACAGCTCCTGCTGGCCGGGTTCGGCTCGGGACGTCCACTGCAGGGCCGACAACCGCTCCGTCAGCCTTCGCCGCAGATCTTCCTGCCGCTTGAAGAGATCCTCCTGCGCCAAGGGGTCCCTGCGCAGATCGTAGAGCTCGTGCCGCATCGGCTGAAGGCCGCGGGTCTGGAAGGCCAGACAGCGGTCGTCGGTACTCTCGCCGACTTCCGCCGGAGAGATACAACCGTCGGCCTCGAGGCTGACCCGGCGGATCTGTCGTCGCCTGCCGGGTAGCTCGAGGGTCACAGGCTGCCAATCGGGCCCGAGCTCGATCTCACCGAGGGACGAGCCATCGACAGTGACCTGGACACGGCGGGGCTCATGAAAGCTATGCGCCTCGAACTCCAGAAGGTCCTCTTCAGTGTCGAAGGTGAAGGCGTGGCGAATCCAGCCTCC
>JAUWSP010000055.1 GCA_030610025.1 Acidobacteriota bacterium
GCCTGAGCTCGCGGTCGAAAGATCGCGATTCCTCACCCACTTCCTCGTCGCCGCGGCCGAGGCTCAGCGGCACTCTCCAGGGGCCGAAGGCACCTTTCCGAGTTCCGACGAAGGGCTCGAGACTTTGCAGCGAGAGGCAATGGGAATCCTCTCAGACGAGACGCTGCGTTCGGCAAATCTCGTCTGGGTCCTCTACCACAGCACGGACACCGTCGACCTCCTGACGCCAAATCCAGGTGAGGCGCGACAGGAGCTCATCACTGCCTGGCAGGCGGCTGCCCGCGAGATCGAGACCAATCAAGACCTGTCGATCGATGATCGCCTCAGCGCCCTGATGCCCCAGATCGCGCTGGCGAGAACCGTAGACGAGGCCCAATCCGACCAGGAGGATGGCGATCCCTGGGTGGCTTCCGAGGAACTGAAACAGCACATCCGGCAGACCGTCTCCTGGGCGGCTGACGAAGTCAGCGACGAGGGGCAGCTTCAGACAACCATGAACACGATGGCCTATCTGCTGTCCTCGGTGGGCCTGGAAGGCGAGGCCGAAGCACTGCTGGCCGCCAGGATGAACGACACCGCGGCCCCCTACTACTTCATGTCGTGGATGGGCAGTATCAAGGAAGATGCCGGTGAGACCGAGGAAGCTCTGGCCTGGTACCGCAAGGCCTACGAGAGCTCGACGGGACGATATAGCCGATTTCGCTGGGGCTCGATGTACCTGCGTCATCTCCTCGAGCTCGCTCCCGAGGATACGCAGACGATCGAGAAGCACTCCGAAGAGGTCCTGGGAGAGCTCCTCGCTCTCGAGGACGCCTTTGCGGGAGGCAACTACTCGCGCCTGGAGGGCCTCGAGAGAAGCTATTTGGACTGGAACGGAACTGGCGAGCACACAACAACCCTTGGAATACTGAGCGAATACGTTCACAGCGCCTGCGACCGCTTCCCCACCGGCGATGAAGATTCGCAGCGCACGCGCTGCGAGTCTTTTCTCTTGGAGGAAGGCGCTGCGATCGAGAAGCCAGCCTGAATCGAGCCAGCCCTACGGCTGCGAGTCAGTTGTCAAAGCTGCTGGGATTGATCGACTCGCTGCCCTCGACCAGGAGCCTCGAGATCTTTTCCGCCTCAATCGGTGGGCTGAAGTAGAAACCCTGGATTTCGTTGCAACCCTCGGCCGCAAGCAGATCCAGCTGTGAGCTCCTTTCGACGCCCTCGGCAAGCACTCTCAGACCGAGGCGGCTGCCCAGAACCGAGATGGCGCTGACGATTGCGGCATCACTGTCATCCCTCTCCAGGTTTTTCACAAAGGACCGGTCGATCTTGATCCTCTCCAGTGGGAGCTGACGGAGATATTCGAGCGACGAGTACCCCTTGCCGAAATCGTCGAGCGCGAAGCGAACACCCAGCTCACGCAGCCTCTTGAGGCTGTTCTTCACGCCCGGAGTCGCTTCAATGAGAATGCGCTCGGTGAGCTCCAGCTCCAACAGCTCCGGAGCCAGACCACTGTCCTGAAGGGCCTGTACCACGGTGTCGGCGAAGAAGGGATTCTTGAACTGCACAGCCGAGAGATTCACCGCCACTGGCAGGTCCAAAGCCAACGAGTCCTGCCACTTCTTGGCCTGCAGGCAGGCAGTCCGGAGGACCCAGTCGCCGATCGGAATGATGACGCCGCTGGCTTCGGCCACCGGAATGAACCGATCAGGAGGTACGAGACCGGACTTCGGATGCTGCCACCTCAGCAGTGCTTCCAGACCGATGACTCGCCGACTCGGTAGCTCGATCTGCGGCTGATACACGAGAAACAGCTCATTGCGCTCCAGGGCGCCGTGCAGCTCCTGGCCCAGGATCATTCGCTCCTGCACCAGCCTGTCCATATCGGCGGCATGGAACTTGAAGATGCTCCGCCCTTCGAGCTTGGCCTGTTCGAGAGCGCGATCGGCCTGACTCAACAGCTGTTTCGCTGCCACCTGGCCGGCTGGAGCCAGTGCGATCCCGATGCTCGCTCCGACATGAATGCGATGACCTTCGACGTGGAACGGGGGCTCCATCGCCGCGAGGAGTCGACGTGCGAGGCCTGCAGCGTTCCCGACGTCCGTCAAGTCCATTTGCAGGATCCCGAATTCGTCGCCACCCAGGCGGCCCATGGTGGCTCCGCCCCGCAGCGTCTCCTTGACTCGCTCTGTCACGGCGACCAGCAGAGCATCCCCTACGATCAAGCCATAGGTATCGTTGACGTCCTTCAGATGGTCGATATCCAGCGCCAGCAGCGCCGTCAGACGATCATCGCGCGAGGCTGCCTCGAGCTCGACCTCCACACGCTCCATGAAAGTGGACCGATTCGGAAGTCGGGTCAGAGAATCGCGCTTTCGACGACTGATGTCGCTGTAGATTCCGTAGATTCCGAGATTCTCATCACCCAATCGAATGGGATGCGCCAGGATCCGGACATCCAGGGTTGTTCCGTCTCGGCGCAATCGGACGCCCTCGGTGTCCACCACTTCGCCCTGGAGGACCTTGCACGAAATGGATCTGGCATCCTCGTACTCTTCGGGCCGAACCAGGAGCCTGTTGATCGCTTTGCCCCTGGCGACCTCGCGTGGATAACCGAACAGCCTCTCGAAACCCTCGTTACATTCCTGGACGCAGTCATCATTGTCAAGCACAACGATGGCCAAGGGAGACTTCTCGAAGAGCTCCCTGAAGTAGACGGTTTGGACTTCTAGGGCCTTCTCTGCTCGCATCCTGTCCGTGATGTCCGCCAGAAACAGGACACATTGACACCGGCCCGGTGAGATGGCCGCAAACTCCAGGTGTCGACCCAGGCTCTCCACGAACTGATCGAACCGATAGGGCTCCCGATCTCCAGCTTCCAGCCAGGCCATGGCCTCCTTCAAATGACACAGATCGATACCTGGCATCGTCTCGGTAATGCGGCGACCCACGACCTGAGAAGCAGGGAGTCCCGTAATGGCTTCGAACGACCGATTGACCTCTAGAAAGATCAGATCCCGCAGGTTACCGTCTTCATCGAAGAGTACCTCTTGAAGAGCGTAGCCACTCAACGAGTGTTCGAGTACCTCCCGATAGCTCTCCACCTCGAAGCTCGAGTGCTGTTCGCGCCGGTCTTCAGCTGCGCCTTGTCGTAAGCCCAGATCCCCGGCGGGTCGGCGTGAACCCAGGCTCTCCTCTTCGGGTGGCACTGAACGGATTCGATCACTCGTCATGGGCGTCTTTCCCTCGGATCTGGGTTCTCTCAGCATGGGCAGTCAATCTCCCCTGTCTACTAAGAGAGTTACCGCTGAGACCCGATTTCTGACAATGTGTCGCAAATCCGACTATGCGCAACTATCAATATGTTCTGGAGTGGTCCGGAGTCGTCCCGAAAAGGGCGCCGGACGGTGCCTCGAAGAGCCGGATCGAAACCCCGACTCCGGGCTCCACCTACGATGTCAGGAACTATCCTTCTCGCTGGGTCTTGCGGCCTTCTCCTCGGCCTCGATACCCAGCAGCAAGGCCAATCGCCGGGTTCGCTCATGACTCTCGAGAGCCATGACCAGTGTCATCGTGAGGGGCACTGAGAGCAGCATTCCCATGGGGCCGAGGACCCATCCCCAGAAAACCAGGGATAGAAACACCACCAGGGTCGAGAGTCCGAGGCCCCTTCCCAGGATACGTGGCTCGAGGAGATTCCCGATCAGGAGATTGATCACCAGGTAGCCCACGCCGACCACGATTGCCCTCCCGGGACCCCATTGGACCAGAGCCAGCAGGACGGCCGGGATCGCCGCGATGATCGAGCCGATGTTGGGTACGTAATTGAAAAGAAAGGCGACAACTCCCCAAAGCAGCGGAAAGTCGAGACCCAGAATCGTCACCCAGATCGTCACAGCAATAGCGGTCACCAGGCCGATGGCTGTCTTCAGGCCGATGTAGCGATTCAGGCTCTTGTTGAATCGCGCAAAGGCCCTCAACGTCTCTTCAGAACTGGAGAATGCAGCCTCGAGCTTGTCCGGAATGCTCGCCACCTCCGCCAACATGAAGATGACCGAGAACAGGATCAGGAAGGTGTAATTGAAGATGCCGCTGACGCTATTGAGCAATCCGCCTACCATGTCGATGGCGGCGCCGGGATCGACCGTAGCCAGGAGATCTCCAGTCGAACCGAACCTCTCGGCCAAGCCCAGGCTCTCGAGAAGTGTGGTGATCTGCTGGTCCAGTCGCTCCCGGTAGTAGGGGATCCGACTCGTGAAATCCGCCACGGAAGTGCCGATGAGGCTCACCATCAGCACGACTACCAGAACCATGCCGACGACGACGAGCCCCACGGCGACGGCATTGGGAACGCCCTTTCGGCGCAACCAGGCCAGCGGCGGTACTCCTACAACGGTGAGAAACACACTCAGAAGGAAAGGGACTACGATCGCCTGAGCGGCCTTCAGACCGTAAATCAAAACGACCCCGGCGGCGAGCGAGATCAGTAGCCCTCTGAAGTCGGTTCTTCGTTCCAATTCTGTCATTGCTGCCCCAGGTGCCCGGTCCAGTATACGGGGGCGGGGCTCAGAAGCAATGCGGGCTACGCCGAACCGCTTGGCGCAGCGCCACCCGTAGAGGCGGGAATCGACTACCCGGGGGGGTATTGGCCGGAACGGAGAGGCGGCATAGCTTAAGTTCGGTACGGCTGGTTCCGAGCCCTTGGAGTCTCTTCTTCATTTCGGTGCTCGGATCATGGGAGGCAAACTCAATGCTCTCGGCCGGAGTCGCCGCAATCCTGCTGGTAGGTGCCCTCCATGGGCACAGGCTGACGGAGGCACTTCCACTCCGCGCGGTCGACTTGAACGAAGCACCGGTGCAGGGCCTTGTCTTCCGAAATGCGCACGGCGCGCCAGCCGCATCTCCCACGGATACTGATGGTTCGACGTCGATTCGAATTGGCGAGGCGGCAGGATCTTCCGGGTGGATGAGAATCACCCTGAGCACTGCGGACTCCCCGAAGCTCGATGTCGAGCTTCTGGAGCCCTGGAACGGTCTGCTTCCACTCAGTAACCGTTCAGAGTTGGACAGCGGCCCCTTCACCGTCACCGTGGTTGGGGTTCCGATCCAATCGAGATCGATCGACTCGAGGATCGCCACATCGGTGGCCGCGGGGATCCTCGCGCAAGAGGCCTATCGCAGTGTGTCGACTGCCGCCGAGAGAGGTGAGCGCCTCCAGCTACTTACAGATCGAGCGAACAGGCTCGGGGTGACGCCGGAGTCCCTGCAGGGCGCCATCAACGGACTGGCAGGGAGAGCTGATTCCAAGTTTGCAACTGGGGTCGGATCCCTGTGGAACGGGGACCTGGCGACAGCCTCAGATCGCCTGCTCGAGGTCTGGAAGGAGTCTGAAGCTGCCAATTTCGCGGCTCTCACCGAGGCCGTCGACTCCGCACAGTTCCTCGGAATCACCTACCTTCGTCAGGGCGAGGCGGGTCGAGCTGCCGTTCTGTTGGCCAAGGCCTGTGACCTTCGACCCGGTGACCTCGACCTTCTCGCATTGCTAGGGACGGCTCTTCATGGAGTGGGAAACTTCAGCGACGCCGAATCCGCTCTTCGACAGGTTCTCGAGGGACGCGAAGCTGAAAGAGGGGGCGATCACCAGAGCCTGAGTCCGACACTCAATAATCTGGCGATCCTGTATTTCGAACAGGGCCGCTACGAGCAGGCTCGCACCCTCAACGAAAGGGCTCTGGCAATCGAGGAGGCCAGCAGCTCCCCCAACCACCCTTCGGTCGTTGCCCTGCTCACCAACCTGGCTGCCATCCACACCGCCCTTGGCGATCCCGTCAGCGCCGAGCCTCTGCTTCGACGCGCTCTCCAGATCGAGGAGGAGGCGCATGGTGAAGCAGGCGTGGAGTTGGCGAGCACGCTGAACAATCTGGCACTGGTGTACTTCGAAACCGGCATATTGCTCTAATCGAAGCGACTCTACGAGAGGGTGCTGGCCATCGATCGTGAGACCAGCGGACCCGAGAGCGCAGAGGTCGCGTCCGATCTCAGCAACCTGGCTCTGAACAGCGATCAGCTCGGAGCAACGCTGGAGGCTGAGAGGCTCTATCGCCTGTCCCTCGAGCTGCGCGAGAAGATCCTCGAGCCCAACCATCCCGATCTCGCCCAGAGCTACGGCAATCTAGCCTGGTTCTACCATCGTCAGCGCCGGCTCGACGAGGCGGAAGGCCTCTACCTCGCCGCTCTCGAAGTGCTCGATGCGGGCCTGGGTGCGGATCCTCAGCACCTGGCCTGGACACTCAAGTGCCTCGGAATGCTGTATCAGAAGCAGGGCCTATACGCCAAAGCCGAGCCTTTCTATCGTCGATCCTTGGGAGTACTCGAGACTTCCGAAGGTGGCTCCCCCTCTGAACTGATTTCTCTCCTTTGGACGTTCGCCGCTCTGCTGGAAGAAACCGGGCGAGCGGAGGCGGCGGCGGCGCTCGAGGCACGAATCAAAAGTCTTCGTTGACCCGAGCAGACCGGATACCACCACACCCTCAAAGGTCTTCGTTGTCCGCTACCAGCTGGCAGACCACGATGCGATGGTTGTCCAGATCGGCAACCCAGACGACGCCGTCATGCACCAGAACTGCAGCAGGTCGATTCAGCTGTTCAGGTCCAGATCCCGCTTCCCCTGTGCCGCAAACGGTCGTCACCTCGCCATCCGGACTCACCGCCAGGATACGGTGTGTGCCCATCTCCGCCAGATAGAGGGTGCCATCCGGCCCAGCCGCGATCCCGTGGGGCGTGTCGATAGGGCTCCCGAGCTCCAAAGTCGAAACCAAGCCTTCCGAATCGAGCGATCGCACAGTGTGTGAGCCCGCATCCGCGATCCAGAGAGTCCCGTCGGTCGCCAGAGCTATGTCCATCGGGTAGTGGAATGAGGCCTCTGCACCGTTACCGTCCTGCCGGCCTTCCGCACCACTGCCAGCCGCGGTTCGCACGGCTCCGGAGCTCACACGCCGAATCCGAGCGTTGCCAATATCGGCAACCAGAAGATCTCCCTGGAGAGTCCAGGCCACAGCGTGCGGCGACTGGAACTCGGCTTCATCCGCTGGGCCATCCTTCATTCCCCCACGACCTGGAACTCCGGCGAGCGTGGACACGACGTAGCTCCTCGGACCCGAGTCGACCGGACCGATGACCGGCGTCAGCAGACGAATCGTGTGATTCTCAGCCTCTGCCACCGCGATCAGACCGTCTCGAGAGACCGCGACTCCATGCGGAGAAGCGAACCGAGCCGCCTCCGCCGAGCCATTCTCGAAACCCTTCCGATCCGGGCCGCCCGAGACCGTCCTGACCTCTCCATCGATCGTCACCCAACGAATCGCATGATTGAAGATGTCGGCGACCAGCACAGTCCCTTTACCGTAGGGAGCGAGACGAATCGGCTTGTTGAAACGGCCGGGCGAGCCATCCTCGAAACCGGCCTCGCCAGTCCCGGCGATGACTCTCATCTTGCCCCCCTCCGCCTCAGCAGCTGCGAGAAGGCCTGACGAGAGGCATCCCAGTACGAGCATGTGAAGCAATCGACTTGTCCAACCCATGGCGTAGACCTCGTTCTTCAGAATCAGTGTAGAAGGTCGAATAAGTGGCTGTACTTGAGAGTCAGGCTGCGGCCGGGAATCCCCGTGCCGGCGCCCTGAATGTCTCGGATCTCATTGTAGACGAGGTACAGACCTGCGCTGGCTCGCGTCAACCACCCAAACCTGAGGTTGGTGGCCCAGATATCTGCCCGGTCGTTGTATTGCAGCAACCCCTGAATGAAGATCTTCTGGGTGAAAGAGTACGAGACGCGAAGCAGCCCGAGATTGGTTTCGAAGGCGCCTGTGTCGAGATCGATGTCGTTGTACTGCCAGCCGATCTCGGTATTGAAGGTGTCGCCAATGCGGAATCGAAGTGACGGCGAGAGCGCCAGGCGGTCTCCATTGAAGAAGCCTCCTGTCACGACCCGCGCCGAGAAGGCCACCGGGGCACCCTGATTCGTGAAGAAGATAATCTGCGCCTCGGTGTTGTCGTAGGTTCCTGGCGGAACGGTCACGCCTTCGACGATCTCGAAAGGCTCGACCAGTCCTTCGCGAGTGAAGTTGATCCCAGTATGGACCTCGTAGCCGTTACGCCACTCCCAGTGGTTGTCGATGTGGAGGAAGCCGGTCTCCTGAAACCCATCGTAGTTCCAATAGCCCCGATACGAGACATGAGGTCGAAGCTCCAGCAAGCCCCACAAGTCATTGGGACGAATGGTGCGCATCAGGAACCCGTCGGGCTTCCTGTAGCCGCTCCGGGTCAGGTACCCCACTTCGGGATTGAAATTCTCCGCCACCTCTGTGTAGCCCCCTGACAGGGTCCACTTCTCAGAGTCGTAACTGCCTCCCAATCTGAAGGAGTAGTCCTCACCCTCCAACCCCGGTGTATCGGTCTGCGCCACAAAGCCCTCGATTAGACCGTTTTGTCCGACGCCCCAACGTCCGTCCAGCCCGTACGTCCAGTTGTAGTCCTCGTCCGCCGCCAGGTTGCCACTGCCGCGCCGACTGATGAGGGTACCGCCAATTCCGGAGCGATTCGGCAGGTCTCGATTGAGACGAACCATACCGAACTGGTTCTCGGGGGTCACATCCGTCACTTCGTCGGTCTGCATATACAGCAGGCCGATGTTGTAGTGCTCCCGCGCCTTGCCTGACATGCGCAGGCCCCAGTCGATCGGCACGATCTCACCTTCGGGCCCGAGTCCGATTCGACGGCTGTAGAAGAGCTCGATCTCCTGCGGCACGCCGACAGTGAAGTAGCCTGCGTTTTCCAGGAAAAAGGGCCTCTTTTCGGGAAAGAACAGATTGAAACGGTCCAAATTGATCTGCAGTTCGTCGACCTCGACCTGTGCAAAATCGGTATTGATCGTTCCATCGAGGGTCAGGCTGGGAGTCAAGCTGTACTTGACGTCCAAGCCGACATCGCCGTCGTTCTCGGTGGGAGCATCCGCCACACCCTCTCGGGTCCCGGTACCGAGCACATAGGGCAGAATCTTGAGATTGTTCTGGCTTTGAATCTCGAAATCCTCCAGGCGACCGGCCATGGAGAGTCGATAGAGGTTGTACTGTCGGGGCAGCGATGACCAATAGGCCTGCTCGTTGTGGCGTCGAATATTTCGCTGGAAGTTGACACCCCAGACCTGAGCGGGGCTTCTCGGATAGCGCAAGGTCCGAAACGGAATTGCCAGCTCTGCGGTCCAGCCGATCTCGGAGATCTTCGCCTGCACGTCCCAATCACCGTCCCAGTCGATGTTGAAACCGCCGGCCGTTCCGAAACCACCGCCCTCGCCCTCCTGCGTCACCTGGCCGTCGTACTGAATCCCCACCGGGTTCGTGCCAAAAACAAAACCGGTCTTCTGATCCCGGTAGGTATCCAGAATCAACTGGAAGCTGTCCGTCTCTTCCAGCGATGAATCCCGACGACTACTCGCCACGATGATGTTCTCGGGAGTGCGGTCGTAGCAAACCACACCGAAATAGAGAGTGTCCGCGGTGAAGACGACGTACACCTCGGTCTTCTCGGTCGCAGGCTCCCCTTCGTCAGGCCTGGTCTGCCAAAAGTCCACTGCCGGCTCGGCGCCCTCCCAGGCCGGATCCCCCAGAACATCGCCGTCGAGAGTAGGAGCCGTGTCCACGGAAACTGGCACCAGAGCAGGCCGCTCGCTGGGCTCGACCCACTGCGCCATGGCGCCGGTCGAGGTCGCGACGGCCAGAGCAGCCGCTGCAACACCACACAAGAAGGTCGCCCTCGGCAAACAGCGATTCAATCGACTCTCCTGTTGATAGGGCTGTAACGACAAAGGGTTGGCGAGCCAGCGGTTACCGGTCGACGAGTTCGTTGGACATTGCTCAGGGGCTCCGAGCCAAGCGATCATGATCGCGACGAAGCCCAGAGGATACTAGCGTTGCAGCCTCCCTGATTCCCCACTCCGACGGACCGCATTCGCC
>JAUWSP010000075.1 GCA_030610025.1 Acidobacteriota bacterium
ACACCAGGAGCCCAGCCAACCGAGCTGCTGACGCTCACCACCTGGAACCATCTTCCTGCCGCAGGCCATGGCTACTTCTCCTCGGGCTCGAGGGTCGATTCGTCGGGTGCTTCCCTGCCACGTCTGAGCCCTACAAACACATAGGTCAATACGGCGGCTCCAAGCAGGAAGACGGGGATGGCGACAATGGAGATACCTACCGATGCCGAGGGTACGTCATGCAGGCGGCGAGACAACCTGAGCAGATGAAGGATCCAGGCGCTGATGCTCAGCACGAACACCCAGATCATCGACACCGAGGCGATCTGAAGACCGAGAATCCATCTGGGCTCTGACTGACTCTCCATCTCAACCCCCTTCCGTCATCGGAGGAGTGGCCGCGGACGGGACCGGATCCGGTAGATATCCTTCGAGTCGCTCGGTGGTCTCGGCTATCGACAGCTTCCGACCCTCCTGAATCTCCCAAACCGAGATCAGTGGAAAGAACCGGGCAAAGATCACGAAACCGAGCATGAAGGTGGCGATTCCCCCGGCAAACATTACCCACTCGACCAGACTGGGAATGTAGTAACCGGTTGGAAGTGCCAGCCGCGGGTTGGCCAGTGACGGCACGACGATGTTCAGCCGCTCCAGCCACATGCCGATCACCACGCTGGTCGAAGCGATGAAGATTCCCGGTATGGTGCGAGTGCGCCGGAAACTGAGGAGGATCGCTGGAATCAGGAAGTTGGCAACGACCATGCTCCAGAAGAAGGGCGCATACGGACCCGTAACCTTGTAGTAGAAGACCCGCATCTCCGAAGGCTCGTTGCCAAAAAAGGCAGTCAGGTACTCTGAAAAAGTGAAATAGAACCAGAGAAGAGACATGATCAGCAGGAGCCGTGACAGGTAGTCGAAGTGCACCTGCTTCAAATAGCGCTCCAGGTGAAAGATCCGGCGCAGCACGATCATCACCATCATCAAGGCGGCGATACCGGAGAAGATGGCGCCCACGACAAAGTACGGTCCGAAGATGGTCGAATGCCAACCGGGCTGCAGGGTCATGGCGAAGATGTAGGAAATCACGGTGTGGACGGAGATGGCGATCGGGATCACCAACACCATCAAGATGCCCACCGCCCGCTCGAGAACAGCCTGCTGTCGAGGCGTCCCCTGCCAGCCCCAGGCCAGGAATTGATACAGCCACCGTGGTCGGACACCGCGATCGCGAAGAAGTGCGATGTCGGGAATCATCGGAATGTACAGATAGACCGTCGAGGCCATGAAGTAGGCCGAGATCGAGCTGACGTCCCACAGCAGGGGCGACTGGAGGCGGCCGGCCGTGAAGATATTCAGAGCCCGATCGGGCCTCCCGAGATCGAGTACGGGGTGAAAGGCACCGATCGCCAACACCACGACCGTGATGACCTCGGCCATGCGTGTGATCGGCCGACGCCATTCAGCCTGGGAAAGACGAAGAATCGCCGAGATCAAGGTGCCGGCATGACTGATCCCGATGAAGAAGACGAAGTTCACGATGTAGAAGCCCCAGGCCACCGGCTGGTTCAGGCCTGTTACGCCCAGGCCGCGCAGAATCTGTCGACCGAAGATCACCCAGGCTGTGAGAATCACCAGGCAGAGCAACGTCGACACGACTCGGAAGCCGACTCCCGAGTCCTCGATCGAGCGCAGCAGATCCTGGTCTTCGAACTCGAGGCCGCCTGCCGAAACTCCCTTGTCGTTCACGCTGGTCATGACTCTCCTTGTCCGACTCTCGATCTCCCTTTCCCTCAGTCTCTCTCTGCCAGGTAGTAGACCTTCGGCCTCGTACCCAGGTCCGCATGTAGCCGGAAGGCTCGAGGACTTCTCGTCAACTCGCTGACCCGGCTGGTGGGATCCTCCAGATCGCCGAATTCGATGGCGCGGGCCGGACAGCTCTCGGCACAAGCCGGAGTCACGTCTCCATCCCGAATCTCCCGGCCAGCGGCGCGAGCCTCCTCACGAGCTTTGACAACTCGGTGGTGGCAGAAGGTGCACTTCTCCACCACGCCCTTCGGTCGCAACGAGACATCCGGGTTGGTGCCCTGCTTCAAATCACCCGGCCACTCGGGCTCGTACCAGTTGAAGACCTTGGCGTTGTAGGGGCAAGCCGCCATGCAGTAACGGCAACCGATACAACGCGAGTAGATCTGGGCGACGATGCCTTCCTCTCCCAGATAGGTGGCGTGCACAGGGCAGACGCGCACACAAGGCGGGTCATCGCATTGAACACAGGGCTGTGGAACGTAGCGCACCTTCACCTCGGCTCCCGAGCCTGAAACCTCGGGCAGCACGCGGAGCCAGTGAAAGGCCCTGTCCCGGGAGCTCTCCTCTGGACCGACAGCCGCCAGGTTGTTCTCCTGGTGGCAGGCGGCCATGCACGAGCCGCAGCCCGTACAGCGATCGAGATCGATGACCATGCCCCAGCGGGTCACGTCTAGTGCCCTCCATCCATTGGTGCCGGCCCACCATGCGGTCGACGCCGAAGAAGTCGGAGGCTTACCCGGCTCGAGGTCGTGGATAGGACTCCTGAAAGGTTGTCCCGAATCGGCTCGACAATCTCGATGGGATTCGATCCGATTCCGTCGGCGACCCCCCCAGGTTGAACGTGACCGAGCCCCACGGGAACGTGCACGGTCCTCGGCACGGCAGCCGGGTGAACCCGCACCACGGCCTCTATCGAACCCCTGTCCGACTCGACCGCCACTAGGTCTCCGTCCGCCAGGTCCAGGTCATGGGCCGTATCGGTTCCGATCTCCGCCCAGGTCTGCCATCCGTCGAGGAACGGGTAACCGAACATCTCCGCAACCATCGGCGAGACAGCCGCGAGGTGTCCCCGCGCCGTGATTGGCCGGAAAGGCAGCAGCTGAAGCTCCCCTGCACCGCTGGCAATCGGCGGCTCGAAATGCGGCAGCAAGACTTCGTCGCCGTCGACTTGTGAACCCATGGCCGCGATCCCGCGCTCGAGTGCCTCTTCCTCACTCATCTCGACATCGGCCGTCATTCCACCGACGTCTCTCAGGTGTCGTTCCAGGGTCTGGCTGAAGAACTCGAAGCGGCCGGAGGGTGTCCGAAAAAGGCGAGCCCAATCGCCCCTTGCCGGCACCGGGTTCCACCAACCCGACTCCCGCTCGAGGGCTGCCCAGAAGTTCTCCAGACTGCGATGCTCCAGAAAGCGCCATCCTCGCTCCTCCAGGAAGTGCACCCACGACTCTTCGAAGGATCCGGTGACGACCGACCCCTCGCCAGAGATGACCAACCCTTCCATTCGCTCCTTCAGGTAGTCGGGGTAGCTGACCCAGGGCAGTGCCGCACCGGCTGGCCCACCGGCCGCGCGGCCCAGCTCCAGAAGAACATCACCCGGATGACGAGTGTCGAACAGCGGCTCGATCACCGGCTTGCCGAGACCGAGGGTGCTGAAAGCCACGGCAGCAGGTGTCGTCGTTCCTTGCCAGCTCTCCAGAAAGACATGAGTCGGCAGCACGAGGTCGGCGTGGGCGGAAGTCTCGTCCAGGAACGGCGTCAGGACCACCACCGACTGGATCTGCTCCATCGCCTGGCTCAGTCGCTGGCCCGCAGGGCTGCTGTACACCGGATTCGAGCTCACGACGATCAGCAGGTCGATGGGATAGGTGCCGTCGATCACTCTCTCGGCCAGCTTCTCCACGGCGTCTACCCCGAAAGCGCCTACCGAGCCGCCCGGAGCAAAGATCGACTCAGCCTGCTCCAGCGAGCTCGTCTCCGGGTCAGCCAGAGGAGTCAAGGGGATAGGAGGCGGTAGGGAGACACCACCCGGCCGATCAAACACCCCGAGCAGGGCGTTCAGAGAATGGACTGCGACGCCGGTCCATGTGGCATTGGAGCCTTGACTCCCCTCGCCACCCACCACCGCCAGCGGCGCAGCTGCCTCGCCCAGGCGGCGAGCGACCCGAACCACAGTGGCGGCATCGCAACCACAGATACGAGCGATCCGGTCCGGGTAGTACCGTTCCAGAAGCAGGCGACGAAACCCGAGGCGCTCGCGACCCTGGTCATCGATCCAGTCCTCGAAGCCGAAGGTGTGCTCGGCGACAAAGTCCCGGTCGTAGTTGCCCTCTCGCACCAGCACGTGTGCCACCCCGAGAGCCAACGCACCGTGAGTGCCGGGCTCGATGGGAACGTAGACCTCCGCCCTGGACGAACCCGCCGAAAGCCGCGTTCCGGCGTAGATGTGGGCCGCCCTCTCTTCCGTCTGCCGCGATCCCACCATGGCAGAGATCGCGTGAAGGGGGGCCGGGCCATCTTCGAAGAGCTCCAGACCGAAGGACATCACCAGATCGGCTTTGTCGAGATCGAAGCCGGGTACTTGCGCAATACCCTGAGTAAGGGTGAAGGGTAAGAGACCCTGGCTCTTCGTGCTCGAGATATTGGGCGATCCGACAGCCTGAGCGAATCTGGCGGCGAGGTCATGAAATAGCCGACCCGGCTCATCGGTCAGCAGAGCGACGCGCGAGCCCTGACCCTCGGAGCGCATCTTCCCGAGAAGCCCGCCGACCTCGGCAAGCGCATCTTCCCAGCTGACGGGTTCGAGCTCTCCACCGGCACCACGACGCTGTGGCGCCCGAAGGCGATTCGGTGCGTAGAGCACCTCGAGGCCCGCTTGACCGACCGGGCAGAGCCCACCCCGGTTGAGAGGGTGGTGGGGATTTCCCTTGAGGCCGACTGGCAGACCGTCGACCAGGCGCACGGTGAGCCCGCAACCGCTCTCGCAGAGGCCGCAGATCGTCGGTACCTGGCTCTCGAGACCAGGACCCCGCTGGGCGAGCTCGACCAGGCGATCGGGAACCAACCAATCGCGATCGCACCCTCCGAGACCCAGGGTGCCGGTGGCGACACCCAGCATCTTCAAGAATTCACGCCGGGGAACAATCACTGCTTTTTTCCCCCTGCGCTCTGCAAGCGGACGACTTCGATCTCTCGGGCAGGTCTCATCATCGGGTCCGGGGCTCTACTTATGGCAGAGCAGACAATCATTGGAGGTTCCAGTCTGTTCGTGACACTCCATGCAACCGTTCATGGTCACCTTCACGAAGGGCCTTGGCACCGGCTCTGACGCCTCGCCCATGGGGCCGTGGCAGGTTTCGCACTCGATCCCACCGATCGCCGTGTGCCGGCGGTGGGAGAAATACACGTGATCCGGTACCCAGTACAGCTTTCGCCACGGAATCGGTTCCCCTGATGCGATATAGGCGACGAGTAGTGCCTCCTCCTCAGAGTCGGTTTGCGCCTCGGCGTGGCAGTCGGCACAGACCTCGACATTCGGAATCGTCGCCCTGACGCCAGTCATCGCATACAGATGGCAGTCGGTGCAGTCGCTTCCCAGATCCTCTACATGTAGCCGATGGTTGAAGGCGATCGGCTGCTCGATAGGCCGGTCCAGCAGGGAGAAAGCGACTCCCGTAACGATCAACAGCAAGACCCCTAGCAGCGCCACTCGTACGGGCCCTGAGCTCACGGGGACACCTCAGGAGGCAACGTCTTCGGATGAGCTCTCAGAGGCATATTTCGTTTCTTTGAGACCGTCAGCAGAACTCCGAGGTCTTGTGCCATTCGGAGTAGGCGACCTCGTGTGCCGGGGAGGAGGTGGGGACCTCACACCAGTTTCCGACCCCATTCTCCCTCTTTGCAACCTGCGCTGACCCGTTGGGTAGGGCCATGGTAAGCGGAATGTCGGTTCCTTACCGACACCCGATTGGGTAGAGGATGGAGTACCCCATGGGTGGCCTGGAGCATCCCCTTTTGGACAGGGAGCGAGTCCCCCCTACCACCCGTTGGGGTAGGAACAACAGATCAACCAGGACTGGTAAACTCTGATCTCGATATGTTCACCAAGATCCTCGTCCCGGTAGATCTGACCGACTCCAACCGAGCCGCCATCGAGGTGGCCTCGCAGCTGGCTGCTCGAGACGACAGCGTGACGCTGCTCCACGTGATCGAGGCGATTGCCGACGCTGACTTCGAGGACATGAAGGACTTCTACCAGCGACTCGAAGACAAGGCCCGCAAAGCCATGGTCGATCTGGCGGCTCCGCTGACCGTGACCAACAAGCAGGTCGATCAGCAGATCACCTATGGAAACCGGGCCCGGGAGATCGTCGGCTATGCGGAAGAGCACGGCACAGAGCTGATCGTCCTCTCCTCCCGCCAGCTGGACCCCACACAGCCAGAAAAAACCTGGACCTCCATCAGCCACCAGGTCGCCGTCCTCGCCCGCTGCCCCGTCCTTTTGGTCAAGTGATCGCCCGACTGGCCGATCACCGAGGGCTTGAGGGTTGAGGCGACCGGGCTTCGCCCATTCGATCTTTGAGGGCTTGGGGGCTCTAAGGCACAGAGCTGTGAGGTCGGGCACCAGGTATTGATTGGGGTAGGAAGGGCCGGTTGAGTTCCCGGCCCCTCCCCCCACCGCACCGGACGTGCGGATCTCCCGCATCCGGCGCTCCAGTCGGTGGTTTCACCTCCAAGAGGGTCGACCGGCTTGTTCGTAGGCTGTCAAGAGGCAGAACAACCCACGTTTAGCAAAGAAAGCATTGGGCCAGCGCTGATGGTCCCGCCCACGACCTCGACCGCGGCCGTGATAACGCTTGCGCAGGATACTGCGCAGGCGCATCCGGATCCATCCATCGAGATCGAGGAACGTTCTCCCAGGGCTGTACCGAAAGTACTGGTACCAGCCTCGAGAACGACAGCTGACGACAGAGAGGATCGCCTCCAGGCTGTAGCCATTGGTGCGCTTCGTCTGGCGCCGAATGGTCGCCTTGAAGCGCCGCAGGCTCTTCTTGCTGGGCCAGCTGCGGCCCCGCTCGAAGTGATAGCCCAGAAAGTCGAAGCCTCCCTCGAGGGTGGCGTCCACGATCCGGGTCTTCTCGGGATGCAGGACCAGCCCCACCTCCTCCACCCATCCCCGCACCTCTCGAAGTGCCCGCTCGGCCTCAGCTCGGCTGCGACACAAGACCACGAAGTCATCCGCGTAACGCACCATCGCAAAGCCCTTGCGAGCCAGGAGATGATCCAGCGGATCCAGAAAGACATTGGAGAGTAGGGGGCTCAAGACGGCTCCCTGGGGACTGCCTGCTTCGGGAGTCCATCTCTCCAGGCCTTCCATGACCTCCTGGTGCAGAAAGGCCTCGATGAGCGACAAGACCCGCCCATCGGAGACCCTCTCTTGCAACCGGGTCATCAGTACCTCGTGATCCATCGTGTCGAAGAAGCGTCGAAGGTCCGCATCCACCACCCAGGTGTACTCGGAGTCCAGATGCTCGACCACGAGGCGCAGTGCGTCGTGACCGCTACGCTGCGGGCGAAACCCGAAGCTGGTCTCTGCGAACTCCACCTCGAAGATCGGCTCTAGCAAGAGTCGCAGCGCTCCCTGGACCACCCGGTCCCGGACGGTCGGGATCCCCAGGGGGCGCTTCTCGTGCCCCCCTGGCTTTTCGATCCAAACCCGTCGAATGGCCTGTGGACGGTAACTCTCCGACAACAGGCTCTCCGACAAACGCTCCAGCTCCTCCTTCAGATGCCCCTCGAACCTCTCGATCGTCACATGGTCGACCCCGGGGGCGCCCCGGTTTCGCTTGACTCGCTCAAACGAGGACCGGAGCACCCGAACCGAGGCCACCTTGTCGATCAGACTGAACCACTTGCCTCCTTTCACCCCTTCTTCCAGGGCCGTCAACATGCGATCTGTCCATGCCGTCGGTTCGACCCATCGCCAACGCGATCGGGTCTCTCCAGCTTGTTTAGCCGTCTCCGGCACTCCCGCTGGGGTCTCTTCCGGCGTCTTCGAACTCACGCATCCACCTTCCTGCCCCCCTTCGCTCCACGCCCATTACGGCGCTTCTTCACTACTACGAGGGCGCTGACTCCTGCACGAGTCTGCCCGACTCGCTGCAGGTCTCCCCATTCCAGACGCAGAGCCATCCCCGACATTCCGTCGCCAACCACCCAACCGCGCCTCACCAAGGCTTCTACGCTACCCCTAGCCTGACGAATCGTCCGCTCTCAGGCGGATTCGAAGCTTCGCCTTTCGCTTGCAGGCTCGCCGCACGGCATGGCCGAATCGCGTTCGTCATCCTACGGACTACCAGGTCATCTCCTGTTGCTCCCCACGACGCCTCGCGGCGTCGCAGTTACATTTGATTACAGGCCGGAGAGCGTAGACCTGGAGAGGACTCTCACCTCTCTGACTCTGCGCCCTCATGGGCGCACAAGCGGCCGGACCTGTGCCGGCCGGGGTGGGTGGGGGCGCCCGGACCTATCCCGTGCTCTGGGGCCTGGCTCCTTGGAAAGGGGCGTAGGGGGGAAGACGGTATAGGGGCGGGTCCTGCCCCCGCCCGCGACGAGGCGTCAGGCGTTCAGCATCAGGAATCTCGGTCCCCGTCTCCATACCAGTAGTCGCGGACCCTGTCGTCGAGGGTCTCTGGGGGCCGAAACAGACCGGGGACGAGGCCGAAGATCATCGTGAAATAGTGCCAGTCCCCATAGCGGTCGAACTTGCGCATCGAGCCCAGAGCCTTGGCAGAGCGAACCCGAACCAGGCGTTGGCCCCGTTCGCGCCCGACGCGCTTGAGGTCGACAAGCAGCTTGACGTCCTCCCCGAAGTAGCGCCGCTCGTCATAGCCCCCGATGGAACGGAAGTCGTCCGACGAGCAGAAGACCACTCCGGTGTCCATTCGCAACACCCACACCCAGGGGACCATCACGGCGTAGGTCGTCGCGATTCCAAGCGACCACCTCTCCAAACGCACTCCGGTGGCGCCCGCCACCACCTTGCCGGTGAGCAGGCTGTCGTCGATCGCGTTGAAGGTGTCGGGGTGGATCCTCATATCTGCGTCCACGAAGGCCAGGATGTCGCCTCGCGTCAGCGCCGCTCCGCCATTCCTGACCGAGGCGATTCGCCGCTCGGTGACCTGTGCAACGACGCACTCCCGTTGCCTCGCAATGTCAGCAGTACTGTCGGTGGACGCATTGTCCGCCACAATGACCTCGATCGAGTCACTGCCTCTTCGG
>JAUWSP010000072.1 GCA_030610025.1 Acidobacteriota bacterium
ATCGTAGGGCGTCGTCTCATTGTCCTCGGCCGCCGCTTCAGCGAGTCCGACAATAGCAAGCAAGGTCAGCAGAAGCGTCGATACTACCCAGAATCTAAGCTTCGATAGGATCACCAGAACCTCCCTCCAGAAAGACCGACAAAAAAGGATCGTACCAGACCCTTTCGATCCAATATGCGGTTTTGGGAACGACCTACCAGCCTGGGATAGACTCTGTTCCAGACACTCAGTAAGGAGCTTTGAACGTGCCGGGAGACGAGCCAGGCTCTGCTGACGGCGACCATCGACCTGCCACGGAGAGGATGAACCATGGATCTCGTAGTTGGTGCAACGGGCGATCTCGGAGGACGGATCACCAGACGGCTCCTGGAACAAGGCGAACAGGTGCGGGTCCTGGTCCGCGACACGTCGGACGTGAGCCCCCTGAAGGCCGCCGGAGCCGAGTTGGCATTCGGTGACCTCAAGGAGCTCGTCACTCTGGATGCGGCCTGCCAGGGGATCGATCGCATCATCTCCACGGCGACCGGCGCCTCGCGTGGTGGCGAGGATTCTGTGGCGGCAGTCGATCAACAGGGTCACGCCACGCTCATCCGCTGTGCCAAGCACGCCGGGGTCGGCCGAATCATCTATGTAACTGCAACGGGCTTCAACACCGACTCCCCCGTCGAGTTGGCACGCGCCAAGGCCTCGACCGCAGAAGCCATCCGTTCGAGCGGCCTCGACTACACGATTCTGCAGCCGACCCTCTTCATGGAGGCATGGATCGCCTTCGTGGTCGGGGCCCAGATTCAGAAGGGTGACACCGTGCAGGTCATCGGGGACCCGGCCCGGAAATACGGTTTTGTCGCCGTCGATAACGTGGCCGATCTGGTACTCGCGACACTCGACCATCCCGACGCCCAGCGAGCCGACATTCCTCTGAGCGGCGGCTCCTGCTCGTATCGGCAGATCGTTGCCTGGATTGCCAAGGCCATCGACCGAGACCTGCAGATCCACAGTCTGCCGCCAAGCAGTCAGATCGAAGGCTTTCCCCCGATCGTCAACGAGCTCTGGTCATTTGCATCCGCAGGCGGGATGGGACCTCTTGCGACACCCAAGGTTGCCGAGAAGTTTGGTCTCGAGATGATTCGACCCAGGGCCTTCGTACAACAGGTGTTCGGTACCCCTTAGAGGATTACGGGACGATTCGGAAGCTCGTTCGGGTTGCCACCGAGCAACGGAAAGACCCTGGCGAGAATGGAGCCAACAGCCTGCACCCCTTCCAGAGCCGCTACTTCGAACTGATCTGCCGAGAACCTACGCTCCATTTCACGACAGACCTCGGCCCATTCGGCCGCCTCCACGCTGGGCGTGAAACCCCGGTCTGCGAGGATCTCCACTCGATGATCGGCCAACAGCACGTAAATCAGCACACCGCTATTCTCCTCGGTATCCCAGACGCACAAGTCCCCGAACGTCTGAACGGCGCGATCTCTGGAGGTGACGCCGCGCCAGACGGACCAGACATCGAGTCCTCCTTCGATCGCAAAACGAATCTCTCCTCGATGGAGAGTCTCCGACTCGCGAATGGCAGCCTCGATGGCCTGCAGGGTCGGCGGAGGAAACCGTCGAACCACCGTCCACCCCCTGGTGGTCAGATGCCGTAGGCAACGCATTAATCTCATCACCAACTCCCAGACGCCCCGCCACCGCCGAAGCTGCCGCCTCCACCGCTGAAACCTCCACCACTGAAGCCCCCTCCACCCGAGGTCCAGCCTCCACCCCAAGGTCCCCCAGTCCGGGGATGACTCGACCACCTGTCACCCCCGCGGCGAACGCCGCCGAGCAGCATGGCGAAGAAGACAAGGATGCTGGCCAGCAGAGCCACGATCAGCATCCCGCTCACCAGCCAGACCACCCCCCCGACGAGCGTTGCATTGACCAGGGATCCCCAGAACCGTCCG
Organism: Acidobacteriota bacterium; assembly: GCA_030610025.1. GTDB lineage: Bacteria > Acidobacteriota > Thermoanaerobaculia > Multivoradales > JAHEKO01 > JAUVRX01. The sequence continues at coordinate 1,944 of JAUWSP010000072.1, forward strand.
AACAGCCGCCGCAGAATGCCGCCCACAACGAATGCCAGAATCAACAGGAAAGGAAACCAGCCCCTCAGCCCCGCCAGTGGGCTCGTATCCCAACTGGGCTGCGGCTCCGGAAGGGGCTCCCCTTCGGCCACGGCGATCATTCTCTCGACGCCCAATTCGATGCCACCGGGAACGTCACCGGCTCGAAAGCTCGGGAGGATCGACTCGCTGATGATTCGCCTCGAAGCAAGATCGGTGAGCGCTCCCTCGAGCCCATAGCCCACCTCGATGCGGACGTTGCGATCCTCGACAGCCACCAGAAGGAGTGCGCCATCGTCGATGCCAGCCCGCCCCAACTTCCACGCCTCCACCACCCTCAGCGCATACTGCTCGACGGCCTCGGGCTCCGTCGTCGGGATGACGAGGACTGCGATCTGGCTGCCGGTTCTGGATTCGAACGCCGCCAGCCTCTCCTCGAGAGCCGCCAGCGCTGCCCCGCCCAACGATCCGGTCAGGTCAGTGACCCGCGCCTCGAGCCTTGGGACCGGCACCTCGGCTGATAGCGAGGCCGCGAACCCCAGGACTGCCAGGACGAATCCCAAGCGGGCATGTCGACACCGCCTGGAAGGACTGCTCCTACCCTCGCTGGGGTCCACGTCAGCCATCGTCTCCAAAATCGACTGTTGGTGGCTGGGCCAGAGCCGCTTCGTCCTCGACCTGAAAGGTGGGTTTGACCTCGTGGCCAAAGACCTTGGCGGTGAGATTCGTCGGGAATCTCCGAACCGTCATGTTGTACTCCTGAACGCTCTGGATATAGCGATTCCGAGCTACGGCGATTCGATTCTCGGTACCCTCGAGTTGAGCTTGCAGATCGCGGAAGTTTTCATTGGCTTTCAAATCGGGATACTGCTCCACGACTAGTAGAAGCCGACTCAGGGCACCCGTCAACTCGCCCTGGGCCGCCTGGTAATCGGCAAGGGCCTGGGGATCGTTGACCATCTCTGGAGTGGCCTGTATCTGCCCGACCCTCGAGCGCGCTTCGGTGACCTGGGTCAAGACCTCCTCTTCGTGATCCGCGTATCCCTTCACGGTATTCACGAGATTCGGAATCAGATCGGCGCGTCGCTGATACTGGTTCAACACCTCCGCCCACGCGGCGCTCACCTGCTCGTCCTGCGTTTGCAGTGTGTTGTACCCGCATCCCGACAGCAGCAACCCAGCCATGACAGGCAATAACCATCCTGAACGCCTCATAAGACACCCCTTTTCTGGCCAGCTCACTCGTCCCTGTGGCCCTTGTCGTTCGATTTCCAGCAACCGCGAAGATCGGCGGTATCTACACCTTCCAACCGTTGAGAAATTCCGTAGTGACCAACGTTGACGGGGAGATCCTAAACATCCCCGGGATTCTGCATCTTGAAGACCCATGCGGCGGCCGCACCTCCAGCGAGCGGTCCGACCAGGTAGTACCACAAGTTACCCCACGAACCGTCGCTGACGATCGCGTTCATCAAGATCGGACCCACGCCAACCGCCGGATTGAAGGCACCACCAGACACCGGGCCACCGCTGAAAGCACCCACCATCACCGTGAATCCGATGGCCAGGCCAAAATAGGAATTTCCAGCCGTGGCGCTTGCTGTCGCTGTGTTCAGCACCACCAACGCCAACGCGAAGGTGAATAGAAACTCCACCAGAAGAACGCCCAAGGGCGTGGCGTCGGCGCCAGGCGCCGGCGCGAAAGTCTCGCCCAGAATCAAGTACACGGTGACTGCTGCCAGAAACGCCCCGACGATTTGCGAAACCCAGTATGGAAGCAACTCCCGGGCCTCCAGCTTGCCCCGGATGAAGACCGCGAGACTGACGGCCGGATTGTAGTGACCACCCGATATGTGGCCACCCATGTAGACCATGATCATGAAGATCGAACCGATCGCCAGCGGCGCGAAGGCCGTTCCATCCAAGACTGTCAAACCTATGGTCAGCACCAGAAAAAACGTGCCGATCACCTCTGTCAGGTAGCTCTTCATCAGGCTCCTCGTCTCCCTATTCTCCGCCTTGCCTCTACGGCGAGCTTCAATTTGCCGACTATGTTACATCGTCGTTCCCGGCGTCAAAAGGTGGCACTCTCGTTCCAGGCCACAAACGCTTCCCGGTAGACCCTATCGACCAAGTCGAATAGGGGACCCAAGGCACCTGACCTTGCCATATACTCGGCCCTTATTGGCAGGCGAACGATCTGGAGGACTCCATGCCCAAGTGGCTTCGATGGCTTGCATCCCTGAAGTTGAATACCGCATTGCTGGTCTTTCTGGTACTGGTGCTCGGCGCGGCTACCATCGTCGAGTCCAGGCTCGGAACCCAGGCCGCCCGCGCGATCTACTACGCACCCTGGTTCCAGGGACTCTTGGCTCTCTTCGGGATCAACATCGCCTGCTCGCTCTGGGAACGCTGGCCCTGGGGCAAGGAGCGCATCGGATTCGCCCTCACTCATGCTTCGATCGTGATCATTCTGCTCGGCGCCGGGATCACGCAATTCGCCAAGATTGAAGGACAGCTCGCCCTTTGGGAAGGACAGTCCAGTGACGTCTTCGTCGATGCGAGCCAGCCCGGCCAGCTCGTCGAGCACTCCCTCCCGTTCACAGTGCATCTGGAGGCTTTCGAGATCGACTACTACCCCGGCACCATGCGCCCGGCACAGTTCCGCAGCCGGGTCCGGGTCGGGAATCCGCCATTGGAACAGATGTACTCCGCTGACATCGAGATGAACCACGAGCTCGCCTACGGCGGTTATCGATTGTTTCAGAGCAGCTATCGCCAGGAGGAGGGTCGTGAAATGACCATTCTCTCGGTCTCCAAGGACCCTGGCCAACCCCTGGTCTTCGCGGGCTATGTGCTCTTGCTTTTCGGCATGATCACGGTCTTGATCACCCGACTGCAGCAACACAGACGTCTGCCTCCCGAGCTCGCCGTCCTCCTCCTGGTCCACGGCATTGCCGCAAGGAGCGCCCCGCGGCGCGCCGAGATCGACCCCAGCAGCGTGCCACCTGCTCGAATCGTAGAGACGCTGAGGACCCTCCCCGTTCAGCACGATGGGCGTGTAATGCCGCTGGACACCGTGGCCAGAGAAGGCGTCTGGAACGTCACTGGAAAGCGCAAGTGGGATGGAATCGACCCAGTGGCCATGGTCGCGAGCTGGGTCGTCGAACCCGAACGATGGAGCAACGAGCCCATTGTCAAGATCGGAAGCTCCCAGCTCGCCTCCGAGCTCTCGCTGCCAAGTGGCACCCGCTACGAGTCGTTCCAGCGACTTGCGTCGATCCCCAGGCTCATGCAGTTGATCCGCGAGGCTCGCCGCAGATCGGAGACCGAGGAACCCCTGGATCCGCTGATGAAGGCAGCCCAGAAGGTCGAGCGCCGCCTTGTCTGGCTACAACAATTCACCACTCGGCGTACGCTCAGGCTGATTCCTGAGCCGTCCGATCCGCTAGCCAACTGGGGTCAGCCGGATCGCCTCGAGAGCGTGAACGACCTCGTCGCCATCGAGACCCGCCTGCGGGCCTCGAACGTCGCCGGATACCCAACCCAGCATGCACTGCGGCGAGAGCTCCGATACAACAGGTTGCGTCCCAGTCGGATCGCCTGGATGATCCTCCTGATCGCCATGATCGCCTCGCTATTGGCCTGGATCAAGCCCCACCCCTGGCTCGATTGGCTTGCTGCCGGAGCCTTGCTTCTGGGCTTCGCGGTGATGACCTGGGGACTTGCCACCCGATGGCAGATCGCCGGGCGGATTCCAGCCTCCAACATGTACGAGTCGATGCTCTTCCTGGCCTGGGGGGTCGGTCTCTTCGCGTTGGTCGCGATGGGCTCGATACGCAACCGCCTGGTGGTCCTCAACGCGGCCCTGGTCTCCACCCTGACCATGACTCTGGTCGACTGGTTGCCGATGGACCCCTTCGTCCATCCCATGCCTCCGGTCCTGTCAGGAACACCCTGGTTGGCGATCCATGTGCCCATCACCATGGTGAGCTACTCGGTCTTCGCAGTCGGCGTACTGCTGGCTCACATGCAGATCGGTATCGAGATCTTCAGCAAAGGACGCCACGAGCTGGTTCGAAAAACGAACCAACTCCTCTACTGGTATATGCAGGTCGGCTCGATTCTGCTGGCCGCCGGAATTATCACCGGATCGATCTGGGCAGCGTCTTCTTGGGGACGGTACTGGGGCTGGGACCCGAAGGAGGTCTGGTCTCTGATCGCTTTCCTGGCCTACATGGCCATTCTCCACGGTAGATTCGACCGGCTGATCGGACCCTTCGGTACAGCCGCTTTCAGCATTGTCGCCTTCTGGACGGTCCTGATGACCTATATCGGGGTGAACTTCGTGCTCTCCGCAGGGCTACACTCCTACGGCTTCGGTGAGTCCAGTGTCGTTCAATGGATGCTGATTCTGGGCCTCGTGGAGATTGCCTTCCTCACCGTTGGCTGGGTCGCTCATCGCCGCCAGCCGCAACCACCATCGGGCCTCCGAATCACTGGCTGACAGCTCTAGTGTCCCGCGAGGTAGGTAGCGAACTTACCTCACGGGGCACTAGCCACCAGCCTGGCTGGAGAATATGACCAGGCTGAGACGACCTCTGACGGGCCTCTCCTGGTCTTCCGAGACAGCCTCGGCACTGTCTTCCTCGAACGATTCCTCCGATCGGAAGTCCGTCCCCTTCCTCTCGATCAACACGACCTCGGGGCGCTCATCTCCCAGCACATCGAGAACCTGCAGCCGCTCACTGACCGCACCCACAGGTACCCGCCAGGCGGGCTCTTCGTTCACCACCAAACCGCTCGCAGTCTCGCGATTTCCAAGAAAGACCAGCAGAGTCTCATCTTCGACCAGGACCAGATCGGGAAGCCCATCCAGATCGATATCCTGCCCATACCTCCAGGTCTCAGTCTCTATCTCCAAAGTGGTCCGGCGTCTCTTCCCCTCGAAGGCCCCGGAGCCGGCTCCCATGAAGGCCTCGACCACGAGCTTGCCACCCCCGAGGCCCTTCGGCTGGACCAGAACCACATCGTCGAAGCCATCACGGTTCACATCGAACACACCCACGCCAGGGCGGTACCAGTTGCGGGTTCGAGACTCCACCTCCAGTATCGGCTTGGCACCGGATCGGCTTCGGTCCTCCGACAACCGAAGAACTCGCAGCTTCTCTTTCTCGAAAATACCGATCTTGTCAGCCTGGACAGTCGTGACAAGCAGGACGATTTCACCGTCAAGAAGGGCATACAGGCTCTCTTCCACGGTCTCAGGCGAGGGTAGCTGAGACCACAACTCCCGGACGACTCCATCGGAAGCGCTTCCGGGTTCGAGGATGAGGGTCCGCAATCGCCGATCGCCGACCGACTCGGGGCCGACGAGGTAGGTGAACGCACGAGGTGAGTCTGGCGAGGCAAGAGCACGCACCAGGGGCGAAGAGAGACGCAGCCAGCTGCCCTGCATTCGTGCTCTCACGGGTAGCGGGTATTCCTCGACCTCCCGAAGGCGGCCCTCTTCCGGATCCAGAGCAAATCGCTTCGCTCGACCGATTGCGGCCAGGACGAGCCCGTTCCCGGCCACGGTCGAACCCTCGAGCTCCAAGCGGACCCTACCCTTGAGATCGACTCCCTCCGCTTCCAAGGCCAGCTCGAGCTCTCCTTCACCGGTCAGTCGAAAGATCCTGCCGTACTCGCCGACCAGCAGCTCTGCAGTCCCATCGCCGACCAGGTCCACCGAAGCCAGGGAATCCGTGCCTGGTGGCAGGACCACCGGCAAATCACTCAGCCGCGCCGGATCTCCCAACCGAAGCTCATAGATGAACCGCGGCCCTTCGGAATCTTCGGCGGCCTCCACCAGGAGCACCAGTGACCGCTCGCCCGTGGGTGATTCAAAGGCCTCGAAAGTAACCAGGGGGCCTGGCACCACGACCTCCATCAGGCGGGCTCCATGAGCGTCACTCGACCTCAGGTCACCGGTTGCCTCCTTGCCATTCTCTCCTGCCGCCGCGAGAGATGGCTCGCCGGTCGCCAGCAGGAGCACCAGCAGAATCCCCAGCCTCTTCACGGCCGGCCTCCGCTCAGGTACAGGTCCAGTCGGGCCGCTGGCGTTACTCCCATCTCCCGTCGCCCTTCGGGTTGCGTCACCATCAGGTCGGCTCGCCCATCTCCGTCGAGATCGCGGACCTGTACCAGACTCATGTCCTTCGGCTCCTCCAGCAAACGAATCGAGAGATCGGGCTCGGAGGGAAAGCGACACCCCTCGCCACCTCGATGAATCGTCACCTTGCGCCCCCGGCCGATCTGAACGAAGTCGGTGCGCCCATCGCCGTCGAAGTCGCCGGCGAACTGTGACAGCTGACCGATGCGGAGATTCCTCAGATTCAAGCGAAAGCGCCCCGAGAGGTCGAGGTCCTCGACCGGGTCGAAGCCACCGGTGGCGTCCTGGCACCAGACATGGAAATCGAGGCCAATGCTGATCCTTTGCGTCGCCAGGATACTCAGCGCCTTCAGGAGAGAAAACTCCAGAGTGATGCTGATCAGGTCCTGTCGGCCGTCGCCGTCGAGATCTTGGAACCCCGCCGGCAGGCGGAAATCCGAATCCCCCTCGTCGAACGCATAGCCGATCGCCTCGAACTGCTCATAGGGCTCGTCTTCCATCTCTAGATTCTGCCGAGCTCGATGCAGGCGGTAGCGGACCGGTGGACGTTTGGCCTCCCGCACCTCCTTTCGCATGCCGGCATCGTCGTCACTCAAATCCTCTTCCGTGACGAACTCTGCGACCTCATCGCCGTCCAGGTCACCGAAGTAGACGATCGGAAGAGCGTCTGGGTCGTCGCTGCCAGGCAGCCGGATCGGTGCTTTGAAACCGCCAGCTCCGTCGCTGCGAAGCACGTGGAAAAGCCCCCAATCGCGATTCAGGTCGGGGACAAGCAGGTCCGGCAAGCCGTCGCCATCCACCTGCCTGACAACTGGCATGGGATAGTGGAGGATGACCTCACCATCGACCAGGTTTCGCTCCCCCGGTAGGTGCACCAGGCTCGACAGATTCCCTGGAGCTTCGCCCAACGGCCCGAGGAGAACCGCCAACCCATCCCGGGTTGGCAGCAGCAGGTCCTGCTTTCCATCGCCGTCGAGGTCGTGCAGCAGCTCCAGGTTGGGGAGAAAGACTCCGCTCCCTGCCATCACCGGCTGCCGGTCGAACCAGGGCTCGAGAACCAGATGCGGCCCGGGCTCACTGTCGCGGAGGCGCAGCAACGAGATCCCTCGATCC
>JAUWSP010000502.1 GCA_030610025.1 Acidobacteriota bacterium
CCGGCCGGCCTCACGCATCACGTTGTGGCTCCTGAAGCGCGGTAGACGTGCGGCATCTCCGAGGGGCTGCTGAGAATCTCTGTCGGTCTCGAGAACGTCGAGGATCTCTGGGCCGACCTCTCCGTCGCTCTGGACCTGGCCAGGGTTGAGGCGGGCACTGGCATGGCCGCTGCCCATGAGGGCATGAGGGCTTACGGGGTGACGCCCTGATGGAGATCTTGAAGCGGCCGGACCTGTGCCGGCCGTTGGTGAATTTATCTAAGCCGGTTGTTGTGTGGACAAACCTCTGACACCGCGCAAGCAATAACACAGCGACGGTTGAGGCAGCCAGGCGTCCCTCCCGACCGAGAGATACCAGGCACATCTCCCAGCACCAGATTGCGCGCCCGAAGTCCGTCTTGTAGTTGTTGAGGACGGTGATGCGTGCTTTGCGATCCAGCGTGGTCGTATTACAATGTATTACGTGAGTCGAACCGTGACCCTGCGCCTGCCTGAAGATCTGGATGCACTGCTTCAGGAAATCTGTCGCCGCACAGGTCGGTCCCAGAGTGAAGTCATTCGACAGGCACTGCGTCGGCAGCTCGCATTGGAGGGTTTCGAGCAGCTTCGGCGCCGTGTACTGCCCTTTGCCGAGGCCCGCGGTTACCTCGTTGACGAGGATGTCTTTCGGGACGTCTCTTGAAGGTCTTTCTCGACACCAACGTGCTGGTCAGCGCCTTTGCCACGCGCGGACTTTGCGCCGACGTCTTCCGTCTCGTGGCTCTTCGCCACGAGCTCTTGATTGGAGAAGTCGTTCTCGAGGAGCTCGAGGCCGTCCTACTGACGAAGCTCCGAGTTCCAGAACCCACGGTCGAGGAGCTTCTGCAGCATCTTCGTGAGCACATCGTGGTACCTCGGCCTCGAACAGCCTCGATCGAGGTTCCCAGCGATCCCTCGGATACCTGGGTCCTCGCAAGCGCCATGGCTGCCAGCGCCGATGTTCTTGTCAGCGGGGACCAGGATCTGCTGGATCTGTCACCTCGAGTCGAGCTCGAGATCCTCACGCCTCGCGCGTTCTGGAATCGAATGAGCAACGAAGACCCTGCAGAGCCTGCCTGATCTGCGCCCGGAGTCGGTGGGCGCTCTCCGCTAGATGCCGTGGGGCTCATGGATGATGCGGGTGTCTCCAGGCCCACCAGCCGTTCTCGAGCCCGACTGCGGCAGCGGGGGCGCAGGACTCTTCTTTGTGTACGATTTCGGACTCGATTCAAGCAGTACGCAGACTGCGCCAGAGGGCCGAGCACTCGGGGGGCAGGTCTTCGAGGCGCTCTTCGACCGACGCCAGCACACCCTCGGTCTCCTGCGCTCCCAGTATCTGCTGGATATCCCACCGATCCTGTGGACCGGCCGCATAGAGCTTGAGGAGCACCAGATCGGCGGGCTCAGCCACCGTAATCCGAGCTCCCTGAATCGCGACCGGCCTGGCCCGGTCGATAATCCTGCTCTGCCAGGAATATCGACCTACGATCAGGTCGACTGTGCGCTCAGAGTCTGCGGCAATGCGTACGACACCGGCTAGAGGATCGTCGTGATCTCCGCGCCTTACTTCGACTTCCGCACCCGCCTGCTCGAGAGGTGCCCAGAGAGACTCATCGAGGGTGCGCGCGTCGGTCGTCAGCAGATCCAGGTCCAAAGTCGACCGGGGAACACCGTGTGCCGCCATGGCTGCGGCGCCGATCAGGCATGTCGGAATCTCTGAATCCGTGAGGAGGTCGGTGACCTGCTTGAGCAAGCTCACCGGGGAATCCTGGTCGGGGCCGACACCCGGCGGCCGGATTGGCGAAGGAGTCGAACCTTCTCCAGCGCCACACTTGGATCGAGTCCGTGATAGGTGCAGTAGAGCGCCAGGTCGAAATCGCCGAGCTCGAACGCGAGGCTTACTCGTTCTTCAGGGCTCAGTTTCTTGACCCGTTTCAATGTCTCGGTACGGAGCTCGTCGGCCACTGAGTACATGTGACCAGTATAGATCAGCCGTCTCGCCTAGAGCCGACGCGCGAGGTCAGGCCACGTGTTTCTGGAAACGGGCAACGGCAGTCGCCATGAGAACCGCGCCCAGGACGAGCAGGGCGGCGTGCTGGAACCAGAGAGCCTCCATTCCGACCCCCTTGAGAAAGATTCCACGGATGATCTCCAGGTAGTGGGTCAAGGGATTCAGGTAAGCCACCCACTGGAAGAACTTGGGCATGCTGCGCACCGGAAACATGAATCCCGACAGTAGAAGCGTCGGCATGAGGACCAGGAAGGTGCTCATGAAGGCCTCCTGCTGAGTCTTCGAGATGGTCGAAATGAGAAGACCCGCGCCGAGCGCCGAGAGCAGGTAGAGGACGGTCGCGAGGAAGAGCAGGCCAACCGAACCGACCAGGGGGATCTTGAAGAAGAGTACGGCGAGGGCGGTGACCAGGGCCATGTCGAGGATGCCGATCAGGCCGAAGGGGATGGTCTTGCCGACCAGTAGCTCGATGGGCCGGATCGGGCTCACCATCAACTGCTCGAGAGTCCCGATCTCGCGCTCGCGAACGATCGACAGGGAGGTCAGGAGAAGGCAGATGAGGGTGATGATGGCACCGATTACAGCCGGCACGTTGTAGTCGCGGCTGGCGAGATCCGGATTGAAAAAGGCCCGATGGCGGAGCTCGACGGGAGGCTCGACGCGGATCTCGGCGGCCGTCAGTCCCCAGGTCGTCAGGATCTGCTCGGCATAGCCCCGGGCGACGGTGGCGAGATTGGAATTGCTACCGTCGAGGAGGACCTGAACCGTCCCCTCACTCCGATCGAGATCGGCTGCGAAGCCCACGGGAATCGTCAGTCCGACGATGGCGTCGCCATGATCGAGGGCTCGGACGAGCTCTCCGGGATCCTGGGAACGACCCACGATGCGGAAGTAGCCCGAGGCGGTCCAGGCTTCAGCGAGCTCTCGGGAGGTAGCCGTTCGATCCTGATCCACCAGGAAGGTCGCTGTATTCCGCACATCGGTGTAGACCGCGAATCCGAAGACGACGAGCTGCATGGCCGGCCCGGCCAGCAGAATGCCGTACATCCGGGGATCGCGAAAGAGCTGGAGAAACTCCTTGCGCACCATCTCGCGAACCCGACGGAGGGAGAA
>JAUWSP010000024.1 GCA_030610025.1 Acidobacteriota bacterium
CCTATCAACCGAGCAGGGCCGAGATCGACAAGGCACTGAGAATCGTCGTTGCTTTCAACGAGGCAGAGGCGAAGGGCTTGAGCGTGGTCAGCCTGGGGTCGAAGATGATCGATCCCCCCGTGGTGAAGCAGGCTCTACGTCTTGTGGAGCAGGCCAAGCGACTGGGACTGACGATCGAAGGGGAACAGACCGAGGCCGAATCATGAACGACAAAGCGAAACTCGTGACCAACGCGATTGGTAGACCTGTGCCGACGACGGTCAACGGCCAGCAGCAGGTTGCTTTCCAGGGAGTCGGGCAGATCGAGCCGACTGGAAACAAGCAGGCACCGCCGGTGAGGAGTTGCAAAGACTATCCTCCGAACGGTGACAAGAGGGTCGGCAGTCTGCAGGAAGCGCTCGAAAGATGCGGTCTTCGCGACGGCATGGTGCTCTCGAATCACCACCATTTGAGGAACGGGGATCGGGTGGCCCTGGAAGCGCTGCAGACGGCTGCCCAGATGGGAGTCAGGGACCTGATGTGGTTTCCCAGCGCCTCGTTCCCCTGCCAGAAGCCGGTGATCGACCTGATGGAATCAGGCGTTGTCCACCACATCGAAGGCAGCATGAACGGCCCGTTGGGAGATTACTGCTCGCAGGGCCGGATGCGAGGCATGGGGGTTTTGCGATCGCATGGAGGCCGCTGGCAGGCGATCCAGGACGGGGAAGTCGAGATCGACATAGCGCTCATCGCGGCTCCGTCTGCGGACAGCTTCGGAAACTGCAATGGATCGCACGGTCCTTCAGCCTGCGGCTCCCTGGGCTTTGGTCTAGCCGACTCGATCTATGCCGACCGGGTGATCGTCGTGACGGACAATCTCGTGGACTTCCCGTGCATTCCCTGGCAAATCCAGGGCAATAATGTCGACGTCGTCGTCGAAGTGGATTCGATTGGCGATCCGTCCAAGATCGTTTCGGGGACAACCGTGATCACGCGCAGCCCCGATCGCCAGCGGATCGCGGAGCTCGTGGCCCGGTTTGTCAGGGACAGCCGGATCATGCGCCCTGGCTTCTCCTTCCAGGCCGGTGCCGGAGGGATCGCGCTCGCCTTCGTCCTCTACCTTGGCGAGATGATGCGAGAAGCCGGCGTCAGCGCCAGCTTCGTGCGGGGAGGATCGACGAAGTACCTGGTGGACATGCTGCAAGAGGGCCTCACAGGGTTCATTCTGGACGGCCAGACCTTCGACCTCGATGCGGTTCGCTCGATTGCCACCGACCCGCGCCATGTGCCCACCTCGCCCTTCACCTCCTACAACTTTCATGGCAAGGGCAACTTCGCCTCGATGGTAGATGTCGCGGTCCTGGGTGCGACCGAGGTCGACGTCAACTTCAACGCCAACGTCAATACTCACTCCGATGGTCGTCTCTTGCACGGGATTGGAGGATGGCAAAACTGCCTGGCGGCAGGGTGTACGATCCTGGCAGTTCCATCGTTTCGGGATCGAATTCCGGTGATCGTCGATGAGGTCACTACCGTAACCGGCCCGGGTCAACTGGTCGATGTGGTCGCAACCGAGCGTGGCATCGCCGTGAACCCAGCCAGGCAAGACTTGCTGGATGCCCTGAAGGGGTCCGACCTGCCGCTGCGTCCGATCGAGGAGATCAAGGCCGAAGTGGAGAGGTTCTGTGGCGGCAAGCCGCAGAAGGCACAGGTGACCGACAAGCCGGTCGCGGTCATCAAATGGGTCGATGGCACCCTCATCGATACTGTCTTTCAGGTCGCGGAGTAGAGCCCGGATGGAGCGGCCTGCTGTGCCGACACCGACCTCGTGAGTTGAAAAGAAAAAGGGGGCACCTCCGTGCCCCCTCATCGTTGTTCTGGATTCCAAGACCTCAGGCCGTTACCAGCTCGGGCTCTTCAACCGGGACGGTCTCTTCGGCCACGCGGTCCTCGAGTGGCACGAACGGGCGTTTCGTTGCACCGAGATAGATCTGTCGGGGCCGGCTGATCTTGGCCTTCGGATCGTCTCTCCCCTCCTTCCACTGGGCGATCCAGCCAGGTAGGCGACCCAGGGCGAACATGACCGTGAACATCTCGGTCGGAATGCCCATGGCCCGGTACAGGATGCCACTGTAGAAGTCGACGTTGGGATAGAGCTTGCGGTCCACGAAGTAGGAGTCCTCCAGGGCGATTCGCTCGAGATTCTTGGCGATATCGAGCAGAGGATCGGAGGTCCCCAGCTCACGCAGGACGTCGGCGGCTGCCTCCTTGAGAATGGTCGCACGAGGGTCGAAGTTCTTGTAGACCCGGTGACCGAAGCCCATCAGGCGGAACGGAGAGTCGGGGTCCTTGGCCATGTCGACGTACTTCTGGTAATCGCCACCGTCGGCCTGAATGTGTTCCAGCATCTCGATGACTTTCTGGTTGGCACCGCCATGCAGCGGTCCCCAGAGCGCAGAGATGCCGGAGGAGATGGAGGCGAAAAGGTTGGCCTGGCTGCTGCCGACCATTCGCACCGTGGAGGTGCTGCAATTCTGCTCATGATCCGCATGCAGGATCAACAGGAGGTTGAGAGCCCGGTCCATGACGTCGGGCACCCTGTAGGGTTCCGTCGGGACGGCGAACATCATGTTCAGGAAATCCCTGGTGTAGGAGAGATCGTTGCTCGGATAGATGAAGGGCTGGCCGATCGATTTCTTGTAGGAGAAGGCCGCGATGGTCTTGACCTTGGCGAGAAGGCGAATGATGTTGAGGTCCACGTCTTCGTCCACCGCTCCCTTCGTGTAGTAGGCGGACAAAGAGGCCACCATGGCGGACAGCACCATCATCGGGTGTGCGGTGGGCGGGAAGCCCTGGAAGAAGTCCTTCATCGCCTCGTGAATCATGCTGTGATGGGTCAACGTGTCGTGGAAGTCACGGAGCTCGTCGACCGTCGGCAGATGGCCGTACACCAGCAGGAAGCAGACCTCCTCGAAGCTGGCCGAGGCAGCGATCTCCTCGATGGGATAGCCCCGATATTGGAGGATTCCCTTCTCTCCGTCGATAAAGGTGATGGTGCTGGTGCAGGAGCCCGTGTTGCCGTAGCCCGGGTCGAGGCTGATGGCTCCAGTGGTGTTGCGTAGGGTCGTGAAGTCGATGCCCACCTCGTCTTCCGAGCCCACCAGGATCGGAAATTCGAAGTCCTTACCGTCCAGAGAGAGTCTTGCCTTCTTCATCTCGTCCTCCTTCCCAGGTTGTCGAATGTACGTCGCGTGGAAACGCCCCCGTATTGTGAGCTTGCAACGCCTCTGGAAATTATGCTCCTGCCAGGGGGTTTTGTGACCACCCGCCGGGGCAGTCGTTGCCTCATGCATTTGATGGTTTCTGTGGGCGAAAAAAGGTGCCTTGCGAGATATCGTTTCTTGGGGTACACTATTTAATGTAGTTAAATAGTTCCTTGGTTAAGTAAATGGCCCAGGTCGGTTTGGCAGCCACACCCAGTCATGATCGTGCCTCTGGCGGCAACGGACACGACGCTGTCTTCCGTTTTCTCCGTTTCTCCCACATCTTCGCCTCCGTCGTCCGGGAATACCTGGAGTTGCAGCTTCTGCATGAAGTGAGCGATGAGGATCTCTCGCTCTCACAGTTTCACCTCTTGAAACTGATCACGCTGGATGGCGAGCACCAGATGGGGCAAGTGGCGGAGTTCCTGGGAATCAGTCCCCCGGCGGCGACCAAGAACATCGACAAGATGGAACGTCTTGGACTGGTCAGTCGGACACCCTCTACCGACGATCGGCGGGCGACGCTGTTGGCGGCCAGTCGACAGGGGCGCCGGTTGGTGAGCCGTTATGAAGCCTTGAAGGAAGCCCGGCTGGCACCGGTGCTCGACGGTTTTTCTCCCAAGGAGCTGAAGCAGCTGACAGGTCTGATGGAACGCTTCTCGCTGCGGCTCATCAATTCGCAGGAGCCCTTGGACCAGATTTGTCTGCGTTGTTCGGCCTACTACGATGATCACTGTCCAGTTCCCCATCTCAATGACGGTTGTCCCTACAAGCGGGTCAGGGACAATGGCGGAGATGTGATCAGCGAAAGGGAGGGTTGATTCACCGGGCGATGGCACAGCTGACAAGAGCGTCATCGTGACTGCGTCGCCTTGGTACCGAGCGGTACCTTGAGACCACGGGAGGGCGGTATGAGGTATTGGCGAGATCCCTTGGATGCGGGCCAGGTAGGAGCCCCCAGGGGAGATGTGCACATCCTCGCGGACCGATGCAAGGGCTGTGCGTTCTGCGTCGAGTACTGCCCCAGGCAGGTCCTCGAGATGTCCCGGGAGTTCAATCGCAAGGGTTATCACCCACCAGAGATTGTCGACGCGGAGGCCTGTGTGAACTGCGGGCTCTGCGAGATGATCTGTCCCGAGTTCGCGATCTTCTCTGTTGAGTCGGCGGGTCTCGCGGGTGACCTGGCCGGGGTCTCCGTCGGGGCGAATATCAGGGCAGGGGAGGGGGCGTCATGAAGGCGGATCCGGCTGGCGTCCTGACTGGCTCCCACTATCTCGACGGCGATTTCGCTTGTGGTGAAGGGGCCATGGCGGCGGGCTGCCGCTTCGTCGCCGGCTATCCCATCACTCCATCCACCGAGGTCGTCGAACGCATCGCCAGGCGGTTTCCGACTTTCGGTGGGACCTTCATCCAGATGGAGGACGAGCTGGCCAGCATGGCAGCCGTGGTCGGCGCCGCCTGGACCGGCACCAAAACCATGACCGTGACCAGCGGCCCGGGCTTCAGTCTCATGATGGAGAACATCGGCCTGGCCGCCATGATGGAGACCCCGTGTGTCGTCGTCAACGTGCAGCGGGGCGGGCCCTCCACCGGGCTGCCGACGATGGTGGGCCAGGGGGACGTGATGCAGGCCCGGTGGGGCTCTCATGGGGACTACGAGGTCATCGCCTTGTGCCCCCAATCGCCTCAAGAGGCCTTCGATCTCACCATCGACGCCTTCAACCTGGCCGAGATCTATCGGCTCCCCGTCATGTTCCTGATGGACGAGTGCGTCGGTCACATGACCGAGAAGGTGGTGATACCCGAGGCGGACGCCATCGAGATCGAGCCTCGACGGCTGACCGAAAAGAGACCCGAGGACTTCGAGCCCTACCAGATCAACGGCGGCCAGACGCCGGAGTTTGCCCGAGCCGGGGACGGCTACCGGTTCCATACCACCGGACTGACCCACGACGAGCGCGGCTATCCGGTGATGAACGACGAATGCCACGACGCGAGTGTACGCCGTCTGGTCGGGAAGATCCGGGATAACGCCGACAGCATCGTCCGCTTCGAAGAGGAGGGGATGGACGATGCGGAGGTCGTGGTGGTGTCCTTCGGCATTACGGCCAGGGTGGCGAGATTGGCTGTCGAGGAGGCGCGCTCGCGGGGCATCAGGGTCGGCTTTCTTCGCCTGGTGGTGATCTGGCCGTTTCCAGAGAAGCGCATTCGGGAGCTCGCCGGTTCCGTGACAGCTTTCGTGGTGCCCGAGATCAACCTTGGACAGATCGCCCTGGAGGTCGAGCGTGTCGCGGCAGGACAGGCCGCGACGTGGCCGGTACTCCATGCCGGTGGAACCGTGCATGACCCCGCCGCGATCACCGAAACCATCGTCAAGGCGGCGTCATCATGACTGTGGCAACGAAATCGACGACAGCCAGCCAGGAACTGGAGCATCCCAGTGCACCGCTCCTGCGAATGGAGCGCATTCCCCACGTCTGGTGTCCGAGCTGCGGAATCGGCACGGTGGTCAAGTGCTATGCCACGGCCCTCGAGCGCAGCGGCGTGGATCTCGACAAGGTGTCGGTGGTGTCGGGCATCGGCTGCTCCGGTCGGGTGGCCGGTTATCTCAAACTGGATGGGTTCCATACCACCCACGGAAGAGCTCTCCCCTTTGCCACAGGACTCAAACTTGGACGGCCCGAGCTGCTTGTGACGGTGATCTCGGGCGATGGCGATCTGGTGGGAATCGGTGGCAATCACTTCATTCACGCGGCACGCCGCAATATGGACCTGCTGGTTATTTTGATCAACAACTTCATCTACGGCATGACCGGGGGACAGAACGCTCCGACGACGCCTCAGCAAGCGCGGTCTTCGACCATGCCGTTCGGGAATTTCGAAACGCCGTTCAGTCTGCCCCATCTGGCCGCGTCGAGCGGTGCTTCCTATGTGGCCCGTTGGACCTGCCTTCACATTCGCCGCCTGACCTGGTCGATCGAGGAGGCCATCGGCAAGCGGGGCTTCCGCTTCATCGAGGTCATCGCGCCCTGTCCGACTCTCTACGCCCGCCTGAACAAGCTGGGATCCGGGCTCGATGCCATGCGCTTCTACCACGACACGGCCGAGATACGGAACGGTGCCGACACTCGTGAGCTGGAGATCTCCTTCCAGGAGAAGATCACTTGCGGCAAGTTCGTGGACGAGGATCGGCCCACTTTCCTCGATCTGATGCACAACCACTACGGTGAGCTACTGGGCGATCGTTATGTTCCGACGCCTCGAGAGGGGGGAATGCTCCATGAGCAGTAGGGTCGAGATCCGGATCACCGGCTTTGGTGGGCAGGGAGTGGTGCTCGCCGGGCACATCATCGGTTGTGCCTGCGCCATCCATGCCGACCGCCACGCCACCATGATCCAGAGCTTTGGCCCGGAAGCCAGGGGCTCGGCTTGTAGCGCCACCCTCGTGGTCTCCGAAAGCGAGGTGCTCTACCCCTACATTCGGCGTCCCGACATCTTTGTCGTGATGTCTGGCGAGGGCTACGAAAAGTACGGGCAGGAGCTCAAGGAGAATGGAACGCTGGTCTTCGAACAGGATCTGGTGAGCCCCACCACGGTGGAGGGACAGCGAGCCTTCGGAGTGCCTTCGACCCGCCTGGCGGAATCCCTGGGAAAGACCATTGTCCAGAACATCGTCATGGTGGGTTTCTTCGCCGGTGTCACAGAGCTCGTTCCGGCCGAGGCCATGCGCGATGCGGTCAGGGGATCGGTGCCGGCCGGAACGGAGGATCTGAATCTCGAGGCCTTCGAGAAGGGCCTGGAGTACGCCCGAAAGTCAGTCAGTCAGCCCGCCGCGAGTGTCGCCAATCCGAGTCTGGAGGAGGTGAGCCCATGAGTGCCCCCGTCTGCGAGATTGGAGGCGGTGAAGCGCAGCTAGCGGGTTGTAGTCTGTTGATTCCGGACGTGCAGTCCGAGCCGCTGCCGATTCTGCCGGTCGAGCCGGCTCCCTGCACCCAGGCCTGCCCGGCAGGGATCAACGTGAAGGCCTATGTTTCGCTGATTGCCGAGGGGCGGTTTGCCGAGGCCCTGCAGGTCGTTCGGCAGCACTGCCCCTTGCCCGGTGTCTGCGGCCGGATCTGTCATCACCCCTGTGAAACGGTCTGCCGCAGAGGAACGGTCGACGAGCCCATCTCCATCCGCTCTTTGAAGCGGTTCGTAGCCGATCTGGCGGTGGATGAGGCTCCGCCTGCACCCTGGCCCCTGGTCGACAAGGATGCCAAGGTGGCCATCGTAGGTTCTGGCCCTGCCGGTCTGACCGCCGCTTACGATCTGCGTCGGGCCGGGTACCCGGTGACGATCTTCGAAGCGGAGGCGGAGGCGGGGGGAATGTTGCGCTATGGAATCACCGAGTATCGTCTGCCCAGAGATGTTCTGGATTCGGAGATCGCGTACCTCGCTGGGGTCGGGTTGGAGTTCGAGACGGGCTGTCGCGTCGGCCGGGATCTGCAACTGGAGGAGATGCTCGAGCAAGGATACGTCGCGACATTGCTGGCCGTCGGGGCTCAGCGCGGTCGCCCCCTGAGGGTTCCCGGTGCCGAGGCCTGCGCGGGGGTCGAGGATGCCCTGGCCTTCTTGCGTCGAGTGAACCAAGGCGACCGCTCGCCGGTGAGGGGTCGAGTCGTCGTTATTGGCGGTGGCTCGACAGCGGTAGAGGCGGCTCGTTCGGCGCTGCGTCTCGGAGCCGACTCGGTGGACATCCTCTATCGACGCTATCGAGAAGAGCTGTTGGCCGACGAGGAGGAGATTCGGGCCGCGGAGTCGGAGGGCATCGCCTTCCGGTTCCTGGTGGCGCCGACCCGTCTCATCGTGGAGGGCGAGGCTCTCGAGGCCCTGGAATGCGTGCGGGTCGGCCTGGGCGAGCCCGACGCCTCTGGGCGTCGCAGTCCCATTCAAATTCCGGGCAGCGAGTTCAGGGTGGAAGCAGACCGGGTCCTGGCGGCGATCGGACAGGCGGCCGACCTGGAGTTCATGCCGCCGGAGATCTTGGCACAGGTGTCGGAGAACGAGTTGCTGCGAGTGGATCCTCTGACAACGATGACAGGCCTCCAGGGTGTTTTTGCCGCCGGCGATGCGGTCTCCGGCCCGGCAACGGTCATCGATGCGATCGCGGCGGGTCACCAGGCCGCTGAGGCCATCCAGCACTATCTGGAGGAGGGTAGGCCCTCGATTGCACCGCAGGCACCCGAGCTGCGGGCGCCTTTGGAGTACGGCCTGCCGGATTCCCCTCCCCTGACGGCCGACAGAGGTCGTCCGGAGCTCAGAAGCCTGAAGGCCGGCGCCGAGTTCGCCGAAGTGGAAAGGCCCTTTGGTGAGGCGGAGGCGGTGGAGGAGGCCCGACGGTGCCTGCGTTGCGGTCCCTGTGGCGAGTGTCGGGTGTGCACCCCGTCCTGCCGGCGTCGCCACATCATGGTGCGGTTCCCCGTTGGAGATGGCTCGGCCCGTCGGGCTCCGATTCTGTTGCGAGCCCCAGGCAGCATCGCCATGAGCTTGAGCAATCAATCGAGCACGCGGGCCCAATTACTGCCGGAGAGCAGACCTCGGCTCCTGCCCGAAGTGGCGCCGTCTGAAGGTGACTCCGTGGAGGTCTCACCCGTCAGGGTTCAGATCGTCGAGGAGCAGTGTCGAGGCTGCGGTCGCTGTATCGAGGTCTGTCCCTTCGGCGCCATCACCCTGAGCGGTGAGGGACCCGACAGCGTCGCCCGAGTCGAGCCGTCGCTCTGCCGAGGCTGCAACCTCTGCTGTGCTATCTGTCCCACAGCCGCTGCGGAGCCCAATGCGCTGTCGGTGACGTGGTGGGGGTCTCGACTTGCCGATGCCTTCGACGGCAGGGCCGAAGCCGTCAATGAGGCCGGACCGATTGTCGTCCTGGCCTGTCAGAGGCGCGCCGGGTCGATCGAACCGACCCTCTACCAGCACTCGGCGCATGTCGAGGTGATTCGATTCCGCTGTGTCGGCCAGGTCGATGCCGGGATGTTGGTCGAGCTCTACCGTAGAGGAGCCAGCAGCGTCCTGGTAGCCGGATGTCTCACCGAGCGATGCCGATTCGGCGAAGGCGCCCATCAGGCGACCGAGCAGGTGGCCAGGGCTCAGCGACTGATCTCGCTGCTGGGTGGTGGCCAAGATCGCGTGCGATCGGATTGGTCCGTGGATCGTGCCGGGGACCCCATAGAAACGCCTGTCCTACGCATGATCGCGGAAGTGTTTGGAGCGCGACCGGACAAGACCGGTCGACAGCCCTGTTGAGGAGTCGAGCGTTGAGAGACCTCATCCAGCTCAAGAAAGCTACGCAGGCGGCACTCTGTCTGGAATGCGGCAAGTGCAGCACCATGTGTCCCCTGGCCCGATTCGGTGGTTTCTCGGCGGCTCGCATGATGTCGATCCACGAGCCGGAGGGCGAAATCCACGGTCATGCGGCGGCAGTGCAGCGTTGCCTGACCTGCGGGGCGTGCGAAGTCCGATGTCCGCAGGGTGTTCGGTACACAGAGTTTGTTCGCGGGTTACGAGTCGAGCTACCCGAAGAGACGCGGTGGTCGTGCCCTCACGGTGCCGTGTTCCAGGAATCGGCGCGCTGGGCCGCCGAAGGAGCGGTCAACGGCCGAAACTCCAGTTGGTTGGAGGACGGTCTGGCGGTGGCCGAGGAAGGTGAGGTCGCGCTGTTCGTCGGCTGCCTACCGCTCTTCGATGTGGTTTTCGGGTCGGAGCTGGAGGTCCAGATGGTGGAGATTGCGCGCTCCGCCGTCAGACTCCTCAATCAGCTCGGGATCGAGCCGGTAGTGGTGGCTGAGGAGCGTTGCTGTGGTCACGACCTCCTGTGGAGCGGCGAGGAGGAGACGTTCGAGAAGCTCGCTGTCGCCAATACCACTGCGTTCGAGGAGCGGGGAGTTCGCCACCTCCTGACGACCTGTGCCGAGTGCTGTCGCACCTGGCGTCTCGACTACCCCCGCTACGTGGAGAGCTACCAGCCGCGAGTTCAGCACATCTCGGAGTTCCTGGCCGAGCGATTGGAAGGTGAGAGCTTGAGTTTTCAGGATCTTGGAGAGGCCGGCACCATGACCTTTCACGATCCGTGCAGGCTGGGAAGGCAGCTGGGAGTCTTCGATGCCCCTCGGCAGGTCATGGCATCGCTGCCCGGCAGTGAGGTGGTGGAAATGGAGCGTTCGGGTGCCGATGCTCAGTGCTGCGGCACCCCGGGGTTCATTCAGTGCAATCGGGACTCCAGAAGGCTCCAGACACAGAGGTTGGCGAGCGCCGCTGCGACCGGTGCCTCGAAGTTGGTGACCGCCTGCCCCAAATGCCTGATTCATTTTCGATGTGCCCAGGCCGAGGATCGGCTCAACGAGCGGCAGGCGGCCGAGATTCAGATCGAGGATCTCACGGTCCTCGCAGCCAGTCTGCTGACGATAGACAAGGAAGCGGAGAAGGACTCACCGTCGAAACGTTAGAGACAGGAGAGGTTCATGACAGACCAAGCCTTGCGTATCGGTGTCTTCGTTTGCGATTGCGGGCTGAACATCGCCGGCACGGTGGACACAGAGGAGGTGGCCCGCTTTGCCAGTGAGCTGCCCGACGTGGTGGCAGTCGTTCGCAATCGTTACACCTGTGCCGATCCGGGCCAGAACGAGATCAAGAAAGCCATCGCGGAGCACGACCTGAATCGGGTCGTCGTGGCTTCGTGTACCCCGAAGATCCACGAGCCGACCTTTCGGAACTGTGTTGCCGACGCGGGTTTGAATCCCTATCTGGTCGAGATGGCCAATATCCGCGAGCACTGCAGCTGGGTTCATATCCATGATCGGGAGGCTGCTACCGAGAAGGCGAAAGACCTCGTTCGGAGCGCTGTCGGTCGGTCTCGGGTGCTCGAGCCCCAGGAGGAGAAGGTCTTCCCTGTAAGTGACGCTGCGTTGGTCATTGGTGGGGGTGTGGCTGGCATTCAGACGGCTCTCGAGCTGGCGGATGGCGGCCATCAGGTCTATCTGGTGGAAAAGGAGCCTTCCATCGGTGGGATCATGGCGGCGCTGGACAAGACCTTCCCGACCATGGACTGCTCGATATGAATCCTCGGCCCTAAAATGATGGATGCCGGTCGGCATCCCCGCATCGAGTTACTGGTCGATTCCGAGGTCGAGGACATCACAGGCTTCGTCGGCAACTACCGAGCCCATGTACGGCGGCGAGCCCGCTTCGTCGATACCGATGAATGCACCTCCTGTGGCGAATGCGAGAAGGTCTGCCCCGTTGTCGTTCCGGACGAGTACCAGGAAGGCCTGTCGTCGCGAAAGGCCATCTACCTGCCCTTCCCCCAGGCCGTACCCTCGGCCTACAGTCTCGACGGAGAAGCCTGCCTGGGCTTCAATCCGATTGCCTGCGGCAAGTGCCTCGAAGTCTGTGACAAGAAGTGCATCGACTTCGACGCCAAGGACGAGTTCCTGGATCTCGAAGTGGGAACGGTCGTCGTGGCCACCGGCATGGAGGTCTACGACCCGCGCCCGAATGACGAGTATGGCTATACCCGATTTCCGAATGTCGTCACCAGCATGGAGTTCGAAAGGCTGATCAACGCTGGCGGCCCTACCGATGGTGAATTGGTGCGGCCTTCCGATCGTCAGGTGCCGAAGCATGTCGGATTCGTGCAGTGTGTCGGGTCCAGGTCTCTCCAACGGGGCGTGCCCTACTGTTCCAATATCTGTTGCATGAACACGATCAAGGAGACGCTGCTCCTGGCGGATCACTATCCGGAGAGCCGATCGACGGTCTACTACATGGATATCCGGGCGTTCGGCAAGGGTTTCGAAGAGCTCTACCGGCGCAGCCGTGAAGCGGGTGTGCGTTACGTCAGAGGTCTGCCTGGCAATGTGAGGCAGGCACCCGAAGGAGAAGACCTCATCGTCGAGGTCGAGAACACGCTCACCGGGGCACTGGAGGAGCACCATTTGGACATGCTGGTCCTGGCGGTAGGGCTGGTACCGCGTCGATCCAACGGCAACGGCAAGCGCAGCATCGACGAGATCCTGAGCCTCTCGCACACCTCCGATGGGTTCGTCATGGAGGCTCACCCGAAGCTGAAGCCGGTGGATGCCCCGACCCGGGGGGTCTACTTCGCCGGCTGCGTCGAATCGCCCAAGGACGTCAAGGACACCGTCACCCAGGCCGGAGCCGCTGCCGGCAGGGCAGCCAATCTGTTGGGTGCCGGGGAGGTGCGCATCGAGGCCATCACCGCGATTCTCGATCCAGACCGTTGTCAGCTCTGCACGATTTGCGCTCGGGTCTGCCCCTATCACGCCATCGAGCCGGCCGACAAGAAGAAGGGGCTCTTGCCACATTTTGTCGAAGCGGCCTGTGCGGGCTGTGGGACTTGCGCAGCGGAATGCCCCTTCGAGGCGATCGACATGCGCCACTTTGCCGACCGCCAGGTCCTGGC
>JAUWSP010000406.1 GCA_030610025.1 Acidobacteriota bacterium
ACCCAGGACGCAGCCCATCGTATCGTTTCCGCCGGCCCCGGACTCGTCGCTGTCCCAGACAACGATGAATCCGCCATCCGGTTGATGCGCGAGCCTCGGCCTGATCTGATCTTTGAGTACGTGGCTGTTGACGCGGAACTCACTGCCGATAGGCACCGGTTGCTGGGCAAACACCGAGACTGCGAACACTACTGCGGAAAAGAGTAAGGCCGTTATTCTTGATTGCTTGGGGTCGTCTCCAAGATCAGGACCTACCAGACCGGCCATCGAGGATCCATCACTCTCCGATCCTCTGAATTTCAGGTACTACCCAGGCCAGGGTGGCAGCCAGTATACTCCTTGATTCGGGACTTGCGCAACACCCCTTCGGGTAGCGCTCCGAAGCGCAGCTTGTGCTAGAAAGCATCGTCTTCGCCGACGGCTTCGAGTCGGGGGACATGAGCGCCTGGTCTAGCACTGTGCCGTAGGGATTCCTGGAGCTTGGTCCGAATAAGCCGAGCCTGCGGCCTAGCCATTTTCTTCTAGGCCGCCTCTTGACGTCGCAGACCTGCGGCCATAGGTTCAGGCGATGAAGATTCGGTCTGCTCTGCTCGTCCTGGCAGTTACCTGGTCTCTTGCATCCTGTGGCGGCAGCTCACCTGCTGGCAAGGTCATCGTCCTTGGAATCGACGGTCTCGATCCGCTGGCGATCGATCTGTTGATGTCCGAGGGCAAGCTGCCCAACTTCGCTCGCCTTCGGCAGGACGGGGCCTATGGTCGCCTGATCAGTCAGAAGCCGATGCTGAGCCCCATCCTCTGGACCACGATCGCCACCGGCAAGACCCCCGGCGAGCACGGTATCGGCCATTTCGTCGCTGTCAGTCCTCAAACAGGAGAGAAGCTCCCCGTAACCAGCGACCTGCGGCGGGTCGAGGCCCTGTGGAACATCGCCGCCGAGGCCGGTCGACGGCCGGCGGTCGTCGGCTGGTGGGCGACCTGGCCACCGGAGCCGCTGGACGGCATCATCATCAGCGACCATACGGCCTACCACTTCCTGTTCGCTGAAGGGTTCACCGGCGCTGCTGCCGAGGAGCAAACCACGCATCCTCCCGAGCTCGCGGCGGAGATCGCTCCCCTGCTGCTGCGCCCGACGGACCTCACCTACGACGAGGTACCAGGCTTCGTCGACGTCAGCCCCGAAGAGTTCTCACGACCGTTCGATCTGTCGGACGATCTGGGGCACTTCAAATGGGCCCTGGCCACAGCCAAGAGCTACCGGGATGTCGGGTTGGAGCTCTGGAAACGTGAGCAGCCGGAGCTGGAAATGGTCTACATCGAGGGCATCGACTCGACCTCCCATCTCTTCGGTCATCTCTTCAGGGTCACCGGCCTGGCAGGAGAGCTGGCCGATCAGCAATCGAAGTTCGGGCGCACCGTCGAAGAGATGTACCGCTTCGCCGACGAGCTCGTCGGGCAGTACCTCGACGTCATGGACGATGACACCACGCTCGTCGTCGCTTCCGACCATGGCTTCCGGCTGGGCGAGCTGCACGACGACCCGAGCCGCGTCCGTGACCTGCGTCGGGTCAGCGAGCGGTTCCACCGGCTGGAAGGCATCCTCTATCTCTACGGCCGGGGAGTGAAGCGACATTCGAGAATCGACAAGCCTGTCCTCGTCGATGTGGCACCCACCATTCTCACTCTGCTCGGACTCCCGGCAGCCGAGGACATGCCGGGGCGAGTGCTCGCTGAAGCTCTGGAGATGCCGCTGCAACCGGACCGCATTGCTACCTACGAGACCGGGCGCCGGAGACCTCGAGGTGGCGTGGCGCGAAATCCAGAGGTGGACCAAGCTGTGGTCGAGCGGCTCGAAGCCCTCGGTTACCTCGGCGGCACCCAGTCGCCCGAGGGCGAGCGCAATCTGGCGGCCATCGCCTTCGAGGAGGGTCGCTACGACGACGCGCTGGAGATCTACAAGCGCCTGATCGAAGCCGAGCCGGAAGAGCCCGGCCTGCGCACCAGCCTCGCCGGCGCGCTCGGCGCGGTGAGCAACTACGAGCAAGCTCTCGAACAGCTGGAGGTCGCCATCGAGCTCGACCCCCTGAACGTCGAGGCCTACCACAACCGGGCCGTCGTCCACGAACGCCAGGGTAGAGCCGACCTTGCGATTGCCGACTACAACACCGTTCTGCGGTATTCGCCGGACTATGAGCCCTCTCGGGCGGCGTTGGTTCGACTGACCGGCAGCGCTTCGGTGAACGCCCCGACAACCGAAGCCGAACAGCAGGCCGGATTCCTGGCCCAAAAGGCCAGTCAGGCCGCTCGCCGCGGCGACTACGACACAGCCGTCACCCTTCTCGACCACGCCGAGACGATGGCTCCAGAGTACAGCCTGGTGTTCCAGTACCGATCCAACGTCGCTTATCTCATGGGTGATCGAGAAGCCGCCATCGCCGCGCTCGAGCGGGCCCTGGAGCTCGAGCCGGACAACGCGTTGTTCCGCGAGAATCTGAAGCGACTGCGAGCAGACTCGACCGATCGCTGAATGCAGAGGGGCAAGTGGAACATGGAGCGCCGATGACGTTGACTCGCTCTTCGCGAGGATACGTCTCCCGGACGATCCAGGGAATCGTCCTCGGTCTGGCGCTCTTCTCGATCTACGCTCTTGGCGCCAGCCGCACGATCTACGTCGGTGATAGCGGCGAGTTGGTGGCGGCAGTTCACACGCTCGGAATTCCTCACCCGAGCGGCTACCCACTCTACGTGCTCCTCGGAAAGCTCTGGACCGTTCTGGTCCCAATCGGTTCCGTAGCCTTTCGGATGAGCCTCTTCAGCTCGTTCTGCGCTGCGGCCGCGGCGGCTGGCCTCTACCTCGTGGGACGGCAGCTCGGGCTCACGGCCCTCTCCGCCCTGTTCTCCAGCTTGCTCCTTGCCTTCAGCCCCAGCTTCTGGTCTCAGGCCAACATCCAGCGCGTCTACAGTCTCAACGCCCTCTTCCTGGTGATGGCCTTGGGCTTCGCGATCGCCTGGTTCAAGCGACGTCAGCCGAGATTGCTCGTGGCGGCGTTTTTCGTCGCGGCTCTGGGGGCCACCAACCACACCTACATGGGGGTCTTTGTCCTCGCTCTGGCGCTCTTCGCCTTGATCACCGAGCCGGGACTCCTGCACCGGCCGCGGGTTCTCATCGCCTCGGCGACGGCTGTGGCCTTGGGACTCGTTCCGTATCTCTATCTGCCACTGCGCTCCCGTGCAAATCCCCGTCTCGACTGGGGTGATCCTGAGACGATTTGGGCCACCATCCGTGTCATCCTGCGGCGCGAGGCCTGGGACCGCGCCTGGATCGAGACACCTGCTGATCTGCTGACGATCGCCGGCGATCTCCTAGCTCGGATCGGTACCGAGCTCTTCTGGCTGGGAGCGGTCCTGGCCGCGCTCGGGATCGTCTGGGCACGAAGGACGGGCTGGCCCATCCTGCTGTTCTTCTTGGCGATCCTCGGCAACTTTCTGGCCATGGCTCTCCACGGGTCACGCAGCGACCTGTTCCTGTGGCCTCGGTACTACATCCCCATATTTGTCCTTTCCGCTTTGCTCGCGGGTCTGGGGCTGGACGTCCTTCGCGAGCGCCTGTCTTCCAAGGTCGCGGTGGCAGCCCTTCTGCTGCCGCTATCCATGCTCGTGGTGGGCTACCCGAAGCACGATCGCAGTCGCTTCCGAGTCGCCGACGCCTTCAGGCGGACCCTCCTGGCGACGCTGCCGCCGGGGGC
>JAUWSP010000500.1 GCA_030610025.1 Acidobacteriota bacterium
GCCCTCGAAAAGCAGATCGGGCCGCTCCGTGAGAATGACCCGATCCTTGAAGGTGCCAGGTTCGCCTTCGTCGGCGTTGCAGATGAGATAGCGTCGATCACCCTCAGCCGCACGGGTGAACTCCCATTTCATCCCTGTCGGGAAGCCCGCACCGCCCCGGCCCCGCAGGCGAGAGGTCTTGATCTCCCGAATGACCTCCACCGGACTCATGGCCAGGGCCCTCTCGAGAGCGGCTCCCCTTTGCATCTCCGCAAAGATCACCTCTCCCGCTCGTCGGAGATTGTTATTGGAGGCCGATCGAACGAGATCATGAGCGTTGTTGCCATCCCCATAGTCCCGAATAAGGAGCTTTTGGAGATCTTTGAGCTCGCCGCGTTCTTTGAGGACCTGCACCCCTGTTCGGGCGGTGGCAGGGCCCAGGCGAGGTACCACCAGGTCATTGACCAACGCCGCCGGAGCCTGGTCCGACTGGCCAATGCAAGAGGCATACTCCAGCGAGAACCTGCCATCGGGAGTCGTCTCGCCGACCTGGATCTCCAACTCCTCCTCGAGCTCGGCAGCGATCCTGTCAGCCCCCTTCATCCTGTCCGTGACATCGTTGCTGAGACTGATTCGCACCTGCCCCTGGGGCTCGCTATAGAGGAACGAATAGAAGGAAACGAGACCCTCCACCTCCACCCTGGGAATGGACAACTCCTCGGCGATGCGACCCACCGACTGACTGTCGACACAGCCCAGCCTCTCTTGCACATCGCGAGCGATATCCAGCAGGCGGCTTCGAATCGAGCCGTATGCCTGGCATGCCGCGGTAACCGCTCCCTCTCGTGTCGTGCTCATGGAACACCTCGTGAGGCTCTGATCCCCATGCTTGACTGTCTCGAGTAGCCCTTCGGCCCACCTGAACTGAGGCTTGGCATGATCCTCTATGGAGACTGCGCTCTGGATTACCGAAGCCTGTACCTTGTCGTCTGGGTAGATCTTTTCGTTTCATCCCAAAAGGTACAACCAGAAGTCTACGTTGGGCAGGCTTTCGGCACACCACCCAGAGGACCGAGAGCCGCCCGCCCCGCGGGGTGGCGAGGGAACTCAACATTTGTAGGTCACGAGCTATAATCCCCGCGCGGACCAGCAGGCAGGCCATGACCACACCGAACCAACATCCCCAGGCAGGCAAGAGCCTTCCCGGACAGGCACAGAGGGCCCCCATCGAGCAGGAGGTGGAGTTGAAGTTCCCCAACTTCGAGCTCCTGGTCACCGCCATGTCGGCCAACATCTCCACCTCGGGAATGTTCATCCAGACTCCCGAACCGCCACCCGTCGGCACGACCCTCTCTTTCCGGTTTCGCATCGAGGACTGGAGTCCCATCCAGGGCACGGCGCGCGTTATCTGGAATCGGGATCGGGACGAGGCGTCCGACCGGCCCGCGGGTATGGGGGTGAGTTTCGTAGACGCCGACGCGCAGAGCCGGCGAATGATCCGGTACCTGGTTGACAAGCACCTGGAAGCGGGAGGCGAGCCTTTCGAGCTGGGGCAACAGCCCGAGCTTTCGCCGGACCTCGAAACCGCAAGAGCACAGGCCTCTCCAGACTCGCCGGCTGCCAGGCGCCAGACCACTCGACTGTTGTGGGCGGTCGGTGCGGCCCTCATGGTCGGAGTCGTGGCTTTGGGACTCTGGTTTCAGATGACGCGGCCACCCGTTGACGAGGGCCAGCCACCTCCGACCATGGTGGAAGGGGGACAGACCGGGGTCGCCGGCCCAGCCGAGGCCTCCCCCGCCGATGAGCCTTCCGGCAACAGTGCTGCGCCGGGCGATCGCCTGGCCGAAGAGGCTATCCGGCAGCTCGTCCAGGACTGGTCGGCCGCCTGGGAGGGTGGACAGGTAGATGAGCTACTGGCCTTCTATTCTCCCGATTTCGAGCCCGCCGGCCGGGAGACCCGGGCCCAGTGGGAGACTCGGGTGCGGAGAGAGATATCGAACGCCTCCTTCACACGTGTTGCGATCTCAGCCCTGGAGATCTCGGCACCTACCGCCTCGGAGGGCCAGGCCTCGTTCTTTCAGTCGATCCGCTCCGATCAGCGGAACGAGACACTCAGAACTTCGCTCGAAGTGGCCCGTTCAGACGACGGGTGGAAGATCATTCGCCAGTCGAGCTCCCGTTAGTCGAATCGCTCCCATGGCTGTCGCCGCCGAGAAGGGCGGTGCCATAGAGGCGCAGGGAGTTGTCTTCCACGGCCTCCGCCACCGCCTCCCGAGCCACACCCTTGATCTCCGCAACCGCGTGCAGGCAGTGCACTAGATTGGCGGGCTCGTTGCGCTCGCCCGGTTCCTTGCCCAGAACAGGGCTGTCGGTCTCCAGCAGCAGTCTTTCGAGAGGCAGGTGCCGAACCAGCTTCTGTTTCTGCCGCGAACGGACCACTGAAGGCGGAATCGACAGGAAGAAGCCGGCCTCGATCGCTGGCAGGGCCTTGGAAGCTCGGCCATCGAAAGCGTGAAGCTGAACTCTCCTCGCTCCGCACTGCAACAGCAAATCGATCGTGGCCGCGCCGGCTGAGCGGGAATGGACGTTGAGCGGCAGATCGAGCTCCATGGCCAGGGACACGAACCGCAGGAAGATCTCTCTCTGAACATCCCGCTCCGCCCCATCTTCCACTTTCCAGTAGTCGAGGCCCACCTCTCCGATGGCAACCAGGTCGTCGGCATGGCGCCGAATCCACTGCACCAACGCCTCTGCCTGCTCCAAATCCAGGATCGTGGGGAACAGTCCGGCTGCGGCCCGAATGATCCAGGGATAGTCACGGGCCAGGGCCAGGTTGGAGCGGGCATCCTGCAACGTCTCCCCGACCGCGATGATCGATTCCACCCCAGCATCTTTCGCCCGCTCGAGAACCTCACCACGATCCCCATCGAACGCCGGGTCACACAGGTGGGCGTGGGTGTCGAAGAGGCGGTAACCTCCAGAACTGGACCCGGGGTCGATCTCGGTCACCGAAGTCACACTTCCAGGTAGACGTCCGTTCCCGTCACTCGATCTCGATTCGATCGGCACCCGAGTAGACGTTGAATCGCTCATCGCGCAAGAAGCCAACCAGCGTCATGCCCATTTCCATCGCCAACTCGACTGCCAGGCTACTGGGTGCGCCGACC
>JAUWSP010000115.1 GCA_030610025.1 Acidobacteriota bacterium
CAGTCGAATCAGGGGGGTGTTGCCGATGAGGTCGAGGAGATTGGCGTTGTCGGTCATGGTCAGTGGGTCTAGCCTCCTGGGTTGGCGGTGGAAGAGGCACCCCTAGGATAGGCGCAACGCCATCGAGGATCAATTGGCAGAGCCGAGGATCGGGGCGCCCGACGGGGGACTGGCATCTCTCTAACGGCTGCGACCCACTCGCAGGGATGGTCGTACGGCCCTCTTTCGGGTATGGTGCTGAACCGGGTCAGCTCTTGGACTGCTGTCCCGGTAATACCTTGCTGCCAGGAGAATTTCAGGGAGATTTAGCCATGACCTCCGGACTCGACAGGGAAACCCTGGAACTCAGTCTGGAAGCCTTCCGCGACTTCGCGACGGAGAATCTGTCGGACGAAGTGCTTCTCGATCTGGATGCTCGAGATGAGTTTCCGGTCGACCTGGTTCGCGAGCTTTGTGGTTCGGGCCTCGGCATCCAGTTGCTGTTCATCGACGAAGAGTACGGCGGCATGGGTGGCGGGGCTTTCGATGTCTACCGCGTCTGCGAGGCGCTGGCTCGGGTGGACCTGGGGATCGCCACCGGGGTCCTGGCGACCTTTCTCGGTAGCGATCCGATTCGATTCGGTGGCACCGAGGCGCAGAAGAAGCACTGGCTTGGTCGAATTGCCGAGGAGGGATTGCTCTTCGCCTATTGCGCTACAGAGCCCGAAGCGGGTAGCGACCTGGGAGCGCTGAAATCGACGGCCGAGAGAATCGAGGAGGACGGAGAGGTCGTCGGCTATTCGATCAACGGCAGCAAACAGTGGATCAGCAACGGAGGCTATGCGGACGTCTACACCGTGCTCGCCACGGCGCCCGATGGGCCGAGCTGGTTCATTGTCGAAGCCGGCGCGAAAGGGTTGAGCCCCGGCCAGCCGGAGGACAAACACGGGATCCGTGCCAGCAACACGGCCGCGGTCGGCTTCACTGACGTGGTGGTCGATGCCGATCGACTCGTCGGAGGCCAGGAGGGGCAAGGACTCCTCCAGGCGCAGGCAGTATTTGGTTACACGCGGTTGATGGTCGCCGCATTTGGTCTGGGTGGTGGGTGGGCGGCTCTCGATCGAGCGATTCCATACTCCACAGAGAGAGTTCAGGGTGGAAGCCCCCTCTCAGAGAAGCAGGGCTTCACGCACAAGCTGATTGTCCCCAATGTGGCCTGGCTCGAAGCTGGCCGTGCCTACATCGAAGACACAGCGCGGCGCATCGACAGTGGTGAGGGGTCACTCAACACCGAAGGAGCGATCGCCAAGTACCTCTCGAGCGAGGCGGGCCTGAGGGCGGCGGAGGCCAGTATCCAAGCCCTGGGCGGCTATGGCTACACCCGAGAGTACATGGTGGAGAAGATCCGACGCGACGTGCGGATCACGACGATCTACGAGGGCACCTCCGAGATTCTGGAGATGACCATCGCGCGCGACCTCTGGCAGCTCCACCTCAAGACACGGGGTGAGCATTTCCACACGCGTGCCCGCACCTTCGAGACCCTACACTCGAGCAGCCCAGAGTTGGGCGCAAACACCGTGGCGCTGGCCTTCCATGCCCTGGCAGAGGTCCTGGAGCGGTCGCGAGTCGCGCGATTGACGAGAAATCAGCACCTCCTGTTCCGGCTGGGAGAGTTGATCGCCTACGTGGAAGGTGCCGCCGGCCTGGTGGGAAGGGCCGCGGAGTCGGCCGCGGGTTCGCTCGACTCGAAAGCCGATCGTCGCACCTCCTCGGAGAGTCTGGCTATCCTCGGTCGTATCTGTGCTCGAGAGGCAGCGCTGATGGTGGCCTCCCAGGGGCTCCAACTGGTCATCGGTGCCGGCGGAGTTGCGGTGCCTGACGGAGTCGGAGACCTCGAGGCGGCAATGAACGTGGCTCGGATTCACCAGGCTCAGCAGGGCCTGATGGAGGATCTCAACCTGGCTGCGGATCGGCTTTACGATCGACAGTCGGTATGAAGTCGAGAGAGCTCTCCTGCCGGCGAAGTGCTGTCGGAGGTCGGCGGATCGACGGCATCTGATCGGATTCGGGTCCTGATGGAAGGAAAGAACGCGAGATGAAGAACAGCAGACATCGGGCAATCGCCATTGTCGGCGTCGGGGCCGTGCTTCCGGACGCTCCGGACGCTCCGACCTTCTGGGAGAACATCCAGCAAGGTCGCTACAGCATCAGCGAGGTCCCGAGGGAGCGGTGGGATCCGGACCTGTTCTGGGATCCCGACCCGAAGGCGCCGGACAAGACCTACTCGAAGATCGGAGGCTGGGTGAAGGAGTGGGCCTGGGAGCCCCTGAAATGGAATCTGCCGATCCCACCCAAGGTCGGCGAGTCGATGGATCGCACCCAGAAGTGGGCTCTGCTGGGAGCTCGCCAGGCTTTGGCGGACTACGGCTATCCGGAGCGTTCCCTGGACCGTGCGCGCACCGCCGTGATCCTGGGCAACGCCATGGGCGGAGACCTCCATTACGAGACGGCCACCCGAATTTCTTATCCCGAAATTGCCCGGGAGCTGGAGCGAGCCCCGAGCTTCGCGGAGCTGCCTGAGGAGACCCGAGTCACAGTGAGCGAAGAGCTCGGTACCCAGGTCAGGGGGCTCTACCCTCGGATCACAGAAGACACGATGCCTGGTGAGTTGGCCAATATCATCGCCGGCCGAATCGCCAATCTGTTCGACTTCCGTGGACCGAACTACGTGGTGGATGCGGCCTGCGCCTCCGCCATGGCAGCGATCCACGCCGCGATCGAAGGGCTCGAGGAGGAGGACTACGACACCGTACTGACTGGCGGGATCGACGCCAACATGAGCGCCGCCACCTATACGAAGTTCTGCAAGATCGGTGCGCTGTCCGCAACGGGAACCCGGCCTTTCGCCGACGGTGCAGACGGATTCGTCATGGGAGAGGGCGCGGCCATCTTCTTGTTGAAGCGATTGCGCGACGCGGAGCGCGATGGTGATCGGATCTACGCGGTGATTCGGGGGTTGGGAGGGTCGAGCGATGGTCGTGGCAAGGGGATCACGGCTCCCAATCCGGTGGGTCAGCGGCTGGCGGTCGAGCGGGCCTGGAAACGGGCCGGACTGGTTCCGGATCGGGCCACACTCCTCGAAGGCCACGGCACCTCGACACGGGTCGGAGACGTGGTGGAGCTGCAGTGTCTGACCGAGGCCTTCGCCCCCTTCGGGTTCGAACCGGGCACGCTTCCTCTCGGCTCGGTCAAATCCAACATCGGTCACCTCAAGGGTGCTGCAGGCGCGGCCGGGATTCTCAAAGCGGCCTACGCCCTGCGTGACCGAGTGCTGCCTCCGAGTCTCGGATTCGAGCGGCCCAATCCCAATATCGACTTCGCTCGTTGCCCCTTCTTCGTCAACACCGAGCTGCGGCCCTGGACGGCTGGCGAAGGAGAGGTGAGGCGCGCGGGCGTCAGCGCTTTCGGCTTTGGCGGGACCAACTTTCATGCGATTCTGGAGGAGTACATACCGGGCCAGATTGTCGATCCGGAAGAGCCTTCGATCTCCGTGGGCCGGGAGCTTCGGGCCTCGACGGACAGGAGGAGCGAAAAGGTACCGCTTCGGGGGGCCCTGGTTCTGGGTGGTGATTCCGCAGCCGATGTGGAGGCCAGGTTGCGGGATGTGCTCGCCAAGGCCGAGTCCGGAGCGCTCCCCGAAGGCCGGCCGCCAACGGCAGGCGACTTGCGAGCCGCCGTCCGGCTGGCGATCGACTACGGCGACGGCACCGAGCTGATCAAGAAGGCCGGCAAAGCACTTTCGACGTTCCAGTCGGGCAAGCCGGAGAGCTGGAAGGCTCTGCGAGGTCGAGGCATTTTTCTGGGCGCGGGCAAGCCGCCGAAAGTCGCGATGCTCTTCACGGGGCAGGGATCGCAGTACCTCGACATGCTCCGACAGCTGGCTTCCGACGAACCGGTGGTGACGGAGACCTTCCGCGAAGCAGACGAGATCATGACGCCGCTGCTGGGTCGTCCCCTGACCGACTATCTATTCGTCGACCCCAAGGGCCCCCTGGAAGAGGAGGCAGCCAACGAGGCGCTTCGTCAAACGGCCATTACACAGCCGGCGGTTCTGACGACGGACATCGCCCTGCAGCGCCTCCTGGAAACCTACGGCGTGGTGCCGGACATGGTGATGGGGCACAGCCTCGGGGAGTACGGTGCGCTGGTGGCGGCGGGAGCGATCAGCTTCGCTCACGCTTTGGAAGCTGTCAGCGCCCGCGGGCAGGAGATGAGCCGGATCTCGACCGACGACGACGGCTGGATGGCCGCTGTCTTCGCCCCCCTGGAGGAGATCGAGCGCATTCTCTCGACGATCGACGGATACGTCGTCGTGGCCAATATCAACAGCCCCAGCGAGGCGGTGATCGGTGGCGCCAGCAAGGCTGTGGAGCGGGCGATCGAGGCGTTGCAGGAGGCCGGCTTTCAGGCTCAGCGCCTACCCGTCAGCCATGCCTTCCACACGCAGATCGTCGCTCCATCCAGCGATGCGATTCGAAGGGTGCTGGGACGGATGGGTCTGCAGCCGCCGGAGGTTCCGGTCGTGGCCAACGTCAGCGGCGAGTTCTATCCGATGGGGCCTGGCGTCGAGCCCGAGATGATCGAGATCCTCGCCCGTCAGGTTGCCGAGCCCGTGCAGTTCGTCAAGGGCCTGCAGACCCTCTATCGAGCCGGCGCGAGGGTATTCGTCGAATGTGGCCCGAAGCGGGCCTTGCAGGGCATGGTCCGGAGCGTCTTTCAGGATCACGACGACACTTTGTCGCTGTCGACGAATCATCCCCGAATGGGTGATGTGGCCTCGTTCAATCAAGCCCTCTGCGGGCTGTATTCAGCTGGGTTGGGTGTCGGCACGTCGCCAGCTGTCGAGGAACCTATCGTCCTGCGGAGCTCGGAGGAACGGCCTGTAGCTCCTCCAATCGAACCCCAGCCCGCCCTGGTCACTCCTGCATCCGCTCCGGCGAGCCTGGACGCCTCGAGTCTCGGTACCGACTCCTATCTCGAGCTGGGCCAGTTGTTTGCGGGCTTCCTGGAGAAAGGCCTCGAGGTCGTCGGTCGCCGGGGCACCATCTCTCCACCGGAGCTTCCGGTGGTGATCACGGGGGCGGCCATCGGGTTACCGGGAACGGCCAGGGTCTTCGACGACTCGAATCTGGGCCGACTTCTCGAAGGTCAGCAGTTCATCGGCGAGGTGCCGGACGAGCTGCGTCAGGAGATGGTCGCGAAGAACGTCACCCGATTGGTGAAGAGCGAGAACGGTGGCCCGAGATTCGAGACCATCGAAGGCGTCGACGAGGTGATCAAGCTGGCGGCCCGGCGCGGCGATCTGAATCTGGTGGACGAGTTCGGTTATCCGAGCGACCGTCTGGAGGCTCTGGACATTGTCACCGAGCTGGCCATCGGCTCGGGGCTGGATGCGCTCCGCGATGCTGGACTACCGCTCGTCAGACGCTACAAGACCACGACAACCGGCAGCCAGCTGCCCGATCAGTGGGGCCTGGCCGACGAAGTGCGCGACGAGACCGGCGTCATCTTCGCCTCGGCCTTCCCGGGTGTCAGCTACTTTGCTCGGGAGTCCGATCGCTTCTACACCGCCCAGGCCGCCCGACGGCGTCTCGAAGAGCTGCAGGACTTGAAGAGCCGTTCGAGCTCGACCGACACTACCGGCGCAGAGGTTCTGAGCGAGCTGGATCGGCGCCTCGAGGAAGCGCGAGAGGAGGTCGAAGCCACCGCCTACACCTTCGATCGACGGTTCCTCTTCAGACTCTTGTCGATGGGGCACTCCCAGATGGCCGAGTTCATTGGCGCCAGGGGGCCGAACACCCAGATCAATTCGGCCTGCGCGAGCGGCACTCAGGCGATCGGATTGGCTTCGGACTGGATTCGTACCGGTCGCTGCCAGCGGGTCCTGATCGTCTCGGCGGACGACGTGACCGGTGACGATCTGATGGGTTGGATCGGAGCTGGATTCCTCGCTACGGGGGCGGCTGCCACCGATGCGCAGGTCGAGGATGCGGCCATCCCGTTCGATCGGCGGCGGCATGGCATGCTGATCGGGATGGGCGCGGCGGCAATCGTGGTCGAGAGTGACGCTGCGGCCCGCGAAAGGGGCATCCAACCCATCTGTGAGGTTCTGGCTACCGCAACAGCCAACAGCGCCTTTCACGGTACCCGACTCGACGTTGCCCATATCTCTCAGACGATGGAGCGGTTGATCTCCGATGCCGAGCAGCAATGGGGCATCGATCGCGCCCAGATAGCGTCGGAGACCGCCTTCATCTCTCACGAGACCTACACACCTGCCAGGGGTGGTAGCGCTCAGGCCGAAGTCTTCGCCCTGCGAAGCGTTTTTGGGGAGGCGGCCGACAAGATCGTGATTGCCAACACCAAGGGTTACACGGGTCATCCGATGGGAGTGGGGATCGAGGACGTCCTGGCCATCAAGTCGCTGGAGACCGGGCTGGTCCCTCCGGTGGCGAACTTCAAGGAAGTCGATCCGGAGCTGGGAGAGCTCAACCTGTCCCGTGGCGGAAGCTACCCGGTGCGGTATGCCCTTCGCCTGGCGGCCGGCTTCGGGTCCCAGATCAGCATGGTTCTGTTGAGGTGGGTGCCGTCCCCGGGAGGCCAGCGACCGAGGCCCGACGAGCTGGGCTACGAGAATCGGCTGGTCGAACCCGAGAAGTGGCAGCAATGGCTGGAGTGGGCCAGCGGTCATCAGGGGGTCGAGGTCGAGGTCGAGCACCGAACCCTGCGCGTCAGAGACGAAGGGCCGCCCAGCAGGATCCTGCCACGGCCGGAGGCGGGCCAGCCCCATGCGGTCGCTCCCGCGATCGCCGCCGATTCTTCAGATCAGAAGTCCCAGGAGCCACCAGCAACGACTGTTGGGGTACAGACCTCCTCAGCACCAACACCGGTTGCCGAGATCTCGCAACCAGCGACTGCCCCGGTGTCTTCACCATCGCCGCAAGCGGGCGAGCTGAGTCCGGTCCAGAAGCGTGTCCTGGAGATCGTGTCGGAGACGACGGGCTATCCGGTGGAGATGCTGGACCTGGATCTGGACATGGAGGCCGATCTGGGCATCGATACGGTGAAGCAGGCGGAGATGTTCGCGGCGATTCGAGAGGAATGGGAGATTCCGCGAGACGACACGCTGCAGCTGCGGGACTACCCGACGCTGGCGCGAGCGATTCAGTACGTCTTCGATCGTCGGCCCGATCTGGCTCCTGGTGCCGGCATGGAGACCCCTGACAGTGGGCCGAAGCCCCCAGCGGCAGCACCTGAAGCAGGGGAGGCTCAGGAGGCGCCCGAGACTGCGACGCCGGTGATTCGGCGGGTGCCCGCTCCGATGCTGCTGCCGGTTCTCGAGCTCTGCAAGATGACCGACGTGAAATTGCAGAGAGGATCTCGGATCGCGGTCATGGCCGACCGGGGTGGCGTTGGCAAGGCCCTGGCGCAGCGACTCGAGCGACTGGGGGCCGAGGTGCTGTTGCTGGCATCGGATCTGGATGCCGAGGGGCTCGCTTCTCGTCTCGAAGCCTTCAAGAACGAAGGTGGGATCCAGGGGGTCTACTGGCTCCCTGCCCTCGATGCGGTTGGCGAGGTGTCGGAGCTCGGCGCAGAGGAATGGAAGCAGGCCGTGACGCGAAACGTCAAGCTTCTATTCCGGACTGCAAAGGACCTTTACGACTCGCTGGCCGG
>JAUWSP010000458.1 GCA_030610025.1 Acidobacteriota bacterium
CAGCTACACCGCCTCTATTCGTCGGTACCTTTGAGGATTCAGGCCGAACCCTTCTGCGAACCGGTGGGTGGCTCGGCTCGGGTCGCCCCTATCAGCCGCTCGGTCCGTCAGTCGCCGGAAGAGATTCGCGGCCAACTCCAGCTACCAGACGAGTCTGCGTTCGCCCTCGTAACCATGGGAGGATTCCCGCCCAGCTTCCGGTCCCTCGAACGCCTTCATCGGTTCCCCGAGATAACCTTCTTGGTCCCTGGTGCGGCAGACACTGCCCATCGAGAGAAGAATCTGATCCTGTTACCGCATCGAACCAGCTTTCAACACGCCGATCTCATTTCGGCTGCCGACATGGTGGTGGGCAAGCTCGGCTACAGCACCCTGGCCGAGGCCTACCAGGCGGCAACGCCCTACCTCTTCATTCAACGACGACGATTCCCGGAGTCACCTGCTCTCGCACGCTTCGCCGGGCAACGAATGGTCTGCGATGAGATCACAGAAACAGAGTTCGAGGCAGCCGACTGGCCGAATCGACTCCAAGACCTGCGAGCTAACCGGCGCTCACCCACCAGAGAACCGACGGGTGCGCAACAGGCAGCTGATCTGCTTCTGGATCTTCTCGAGGGTGGGTAGGTCGAAGGGCTACCCCCCACCACCCATGCCGCTACCGACGAGCTCCACGGTGCTCTCACCGGCGAAGGCGTTGCTCTTCACCTCTAGCCGCGCCCGCCTCTG
Organism: Acidobacteriota bacterium; assembly: GCA_030610025.1. Classification (GTDB taxonomy): domain Bacteria; phylum Acidobacteriota; class Thermoanaerobaculia; order Multivoradales; family JAHEKO01; genus JAUVRX01. Next base: position 727 of record JAUWSP010000458.1, read on the forward strand.
ACCTGAGGAGGAGGGCACCAAGCGAACTCCGACGGTGCAATCACTACCTGCGAGAATCGTCGGAACCGCCTGGCAGGTGGCTGGCACGATCTGAAAATCGTCGCGCGCCGGCCCGGTCAGATCGAATCCGCTGAACTCCAGACCTCCGGTTCCCGTATTGCTGATGGTCACGGTGAGAATCGTCGACCGCTGGCCCACTGGCTGGGGACCGAAATCGAGCTTCCGAGGGCTGACCCGGATCTGCGGAGTCGGTGGCGGAAGGCCGACTCCTCCCAGGGGCACCCGGTGCGGTCCTGTGAGGCCGTCATGCTCGAGCACGAGAGCGCCCGTCAAGCGGCCCTCGGTACCCGGCTTGAACCGCAGGCTGACGGTACAGGTCGCCCCGGGCGGAACCACCGCGGCCGGGAGACAAGAGCCTCCCAGGAGCTGGAAGTCGGCCGCCACCTCAGTCACTATCTTGGCGTCGAGAATCTCCAGGTTGGCGGTGCCCGGATTCGAGACCGTCAGGTGGACGTCCTTGGAGGTGGTTCTACGGACGCTTCCGAACTCCACCATCTCGAGATTCAGGCTCAGCCGCGAGGCAGAGCCCGATCCCAGCAGCGCTGTCCGTTCGACGTCGCGCAGCTCCGCGGCCCCAAACACGACATCTGCCCGGTGTTCCCCTTCACGGCGGGGACGAAACTCGATCTCCAGGGCGCATCGATCTCCCTGCCGTAAGGTCTTCTTCGAGCAACCGTCACCCTGTTTACTGAAGGCCGCCGCATCCTGACCCTCGATCACGACCCCTTCGAGGTTGGCCGAAGCTGTGCCCTCGTTGGTGACTACGATTCTCTGGCGGCTGGCCACGGCGCCGACGAGTATGGAGCCGAACTGGAGCTCCTCGGTATCCAGTGTCAGGCGGGGGGCCACTCCCCTACCCACGACCTCGACCTGCAGAGTACCCGCCTCCTGCTCGATCGCCAGTGTCGAAGTAGAAGGACCCTCTTCTGCCACCTTGTAGCTCACCTCGATCCTGCATGCGTCTCCTGGCGGTATAGAGCGGCCACTGCAAGTCTGCCGGACGATAGAAAAGGGGCTCGAGTCCTCGAGCAGCCTGACCGACAGTCCTGAGACCTCGGCACCGTGACGATTCGTCACGTCGACTGTTAAAACCGTAGCGCTGCTGCCCACCAGACGATCGCCGAAATCCAGCGACTCACGACTCAAAGCCAGCGCCGGACCGGTCCATTCTCCCTTCCCTTCCAGGCGAACAACTGCTGCCGAACCGAGGGAATCGCTCTTGAAGGAAACCTCTGCGGATCGCCGTCCGGCGGCTCGCGGTGAAAAAGCGACGCGAAAACTGCAGTCTTCTCCCGGCTGGAGCGAAACGGAAGTACACCGGTCCCGTTGCGACCGAAAATCGCTTCGGGAGGCACCCTTCAGCTCGACTGCTTCGATGGCCAGAGGAGCGGTGCCCACGTTCGTAACCGTAACGGTCGAAGCGGCACTCGTCGATCCCACATCCCGGCTGCCGAAATCGACCTCTTCGGAGCTGACCTGCAACATCGGAGCGATACCGGTCCCAGCTAGCGCCACGGTGACAGGGGCCTGCCGGAAGTCCCCTCGCAACTCGACCAGAGCTTCTCTCGACCCGACGGCACTCGGAGTCAACTCGAGCTCGACCTTGCAGCTTTCCAACGCGGCCAACTCTCGTGCGCTGCAGTCCTCTGAGACCAACTCGAACTCCTCCGCAGCGGGGCCTCTAAGGATCAGCCCCGATATCGGCATGGGCCGCTCACCTTCGTTGGTGATGGAGAGGAATTGGCTCTCGCCGGGTATTCCGACTCTCTGCTGGCCCAAGCTCATGGGGTCAGGGTGAAAAACCGCCCTCGGTGGCGAGGGCCAGAAAAGCAGGTATGCGATGGCCCCGAAGAGCAGCACGAGCATCAGGACCCAACCGGCTTTGCGTCGTAGCGCTCTGCGATCCTGGACAGATCTCCGCTGACGGGGCGGCGGTTGCGCGGCCCGTGCGGCGACATGCTCTTCCTCGGTCAGGCCCAGACCGGGAGGCGGACGTTCGTCACCCCGAAGTGGAAAATCCCACATCTCCCGCGGTTGTCGCCGCCCAGCGCTATCGCCAGCTGATCTCTTGTCGGTCATGGCAATGCAAGCCCGATCCTGACTGGAATTCTACCGACTCCCCGTCTGCAGAGCCGAAATCGCCTTCCGTCGTGACCTAGCGCACCAGGTGCCAGCGAGTCTGCCGTCCAGCCAGGTAGTAGACCTTTTCGCCGTCGAATAGCGCACTCTGCTCCAGCTTGATCTGTAGCCACTGAGCGCCCCACTCGGAAAGCTGAACCCTACTGTTGCCCTCGATCGCGTAGGCCGTGTTGGCGTGTAACTTCCAGTCACCCCGGATGGGAGTCGGACCCTGGTTGTCCCACATACCGATGGTCGGACCTGGTGCATGGCCGAAAAAGCCGATGGGATGACTGTAGACACTGACTGAGATCCCGGCTTGTTCTGCCGCTGCTCGGGCCGTGGCCAGGATCTCGTTACCCGTTCGACCCTCCTGGAACTCGTTCGTCAACAGATCTTGCCAGCGATTGCCTTCCTCCAGCGCACGCCGCAGCTCGGCAGGAGCTTCCTTCTCACCTTGGCGCAGCACG
>JAUWSP010000298.1 GCA_030610025.1 Acidobacteriota bacterium
CACCGTGAACGACAAACTAAAACGCTTGACCATGGTAGGCGTCGTGCTGATCGCGCTGGTAGCAGCGGGATGTGCCTCCAAGAAATACGTCAGGACCGAGCTCGACACCCACACGGCCACTTCCACCGAAAGAATGGACGGAATCGAAGGCCAGGTCGAAGAGAACCAGACCCGACTGGATTTGCAGGAGGAGGAGATCAACCAGATTTCCCAGACCGCTCAAGATGCCCTGGATCGGGCCCTCGCTGCGGGTCAGTTGGCCGAGGGGAAATTCCTCTACGAGACCGTACTTTCGGACGACAAGGTTCGCTTCGGGTTCAACGAATCCTCACTCTCTCCAGAAGGCATGGCAGCGCTCGATCAGTTTGTCAGCGAGCTCAGGGCGAGAGATGAGAACGTCTTCATCGAGATTCAGGGGCACACCGACTCTGTGGGTGACGACGCATACAACGTGGTTCTTGGTGAACGCCGCGGCGAAGCGGTCCGCCGATACCTGAGTCAGACCGGTGGTATCGCCCTGCACCGTATGTCCGTGATCTCCTACGGCAAGACGGCTCCGATCGCGGACAACGCCAGCCCAGACGGCCGGGCAATGAACCGGCGCGTCACGCTGGTCGTACTGCACTAGACCCCCCAGGAACAGCTACTGCCACACCTGCAGTAACCGCTCACCACACTCGAGGGCTCACAGCCTTCGGTGTGGTGGTGTGCTCGGAGGCCTCTCCGGACACTCAGGCCTCGGGTGCGGCACACGTCGAATCTTTGTCGACCTCAGCGCGTATCATGTTTGAGACCATGTGCTCCTCGACCCAACTGCTGGGAACGATCGTCCTTTTTCTAATCCTGCCACTTGCGGTCTCCAGCACCGAGCCCGCCTCGGCCAGCGAGGTCGACAAGATCGCCGAAGTGCTCTCCATCGGAGCTGGCATGAGAGTCGCTGACGTCGGAGCTGGCGACGGCGAATGGGCCATCGCGATCGCCAGGCAGGTCGGAGGAACGGGTCACGTCTTCGCAACAGAAGTGGACGAAGACGAGCTTCAGAAGATTGAAACGAGGATCGAGAGGGCCCAACTCTCGAACATCACGGTAGTTCTTGGAGATCAAGTCGAATCTGGCCTGCCGGATGCCTGCTGCGATGCCGTCCTACTGCGCATGGTCTACCACCACTTCGTCAATCCGACTTCCATGCTGGCCAGCCTCCGTAGGGCGATGCTCCCCGATGCGCTCCTGGCGGTGATCGACATCACTCCCCAGGAGCATTGGCGCCAGCTGCAAGGTGTCCCCGACCGTGGTGGACACGGCATCCCGCCTGCCGATCTGATCGAGGAGATCACTCGACATGGCTTCGAGTTGGTCGCCTCATACAGCGATTGGAACGACGATCCTGAGCGGTTCTGTGTCGTGGTTAGAAGATCCTCCTCCTCCGACCCCTGAGCCCCTGCGGCACCCTGAAGCGACTCAGACGGAGCTTTGTGGCGAATTCCCTTGATGGGATTTGACAAAACCCCTTACTGTGGAGGCGTCGGGTAGCTCATCATCCAACGGCTGATCGCAGCACAGGTCACGAGGAGCGCAGGTGCAAGTGGAGTTGCTGGAGCGCATTGGCAGGTACGAGATCGTCGGCGAGCTCGGCGCCGGGGCGATGAGTCGCGTCTACCTGGCACACGACCCCAACCTGGATCGTCAGATTGCGCTCAAGGTCGTGCTCAAGGGTTGGACCCTCGACACACGCGAGCAGGCGGAGCTCGAGAGTCGCTTCCTACTGGAGGCCCGCGCGGTCGGCAAGCTCTCACATCCATGCATCGTGCGGGTCTACGATGCCGCTAGCGATCAAGAAACCGGTCTTCCCTACATTGCGATGGAGTGGGTGCAGGGTCGATCCCTGCGTAGTCATCTCGAGGAGAAAGGCCGACTCTCCGGTGCCCGCACCATGGAGATTCTCGCGCAGGTGGCTCGTGCTCTCGACTACGCCCATTCGAAGGGCCGGGTGCATCGCGATATCAAGCCCTCCAATATCTTGATCGAGAAAGAAGGTCGTCCAAAGGTCTCAGATTTCGGAGTCGCCAAGATCATGACCGAGACCCACACGACCTCCGGTCATGTTCTCGGCACGCCCGCCTACATGTCCCCGGAGCAGGTGAGGGACGAGCCTCTGGATGGCCGATCAGATCTCTTCTCACTGGGAGCCGTGCTCTATCAGTGCTTGACCGGCGACCTGCCATTTCCTGGTGATTCCCTCGTCCAGGTGGTCTACAAGATCCTCAAGGTGGATCCCCGCCCCATGCAGCTTCCCAACACGCCGGCCACCAAACAACTCGTTGCCATCACCGAGCGAGCAATGCAGAAAGACGCTGACGGCCGTTATCAAACCGGAGAGGAATTCGCTGAAGCCCTGACCGATGTTCAGGATCTACTGCAGGGCGAGTCCGCCGACGACCTCGAGGCCGCAGCGCCGGAAGCCGCCTCTCAATCCCGTGAGATTCTGCAGTTCCCCAGGGTTCTCGAGGCCAACGCCGGAGCTCGTGGAAGCGCGACCTACTCGCAGACCCTGCGCCTTGGCGCTGTCGTCGCCCACGACTCACAGCCAGTAACTCGTCAGGTCGAATCCGTTCACGCCACAGCCGCTATCGACCTCGGGCGGGACATCATCCCACCCACCAGGCAACGACCCTGGGCTGCTCGCCTCGCCTACGCGGTGGCCGGAATTGGACTGGTAGCAGCTCTGACCTGGTTGGGAGTGCAAGCCTTCGAGCAACGCCAGAGCCTCTCCGAAACCACGGCCAATCAACTCGAGATTCCGGACTTCCCAACTCGGTTCCGGGCTGAGAAGGTAGTTCTCGCCCGGTCGACTGATGTCCTGCCAGAGACTCCGCCCGACGAAATTGCGGAGGAGACCGCTACGGTGAGGAAGGCTTCAACGACTCCCCGTCAGCAACACGCCGCACGGCCGCAACAGAGCTCGCCTCGGCCCGTGAAGCCAGAGTCCCAGAGCACTACGCCTTCCGATTCGGTGGATGTCCCCGTGACTCTGTTCAGCCAACCGGTCAACGATCCCGTCCCCGTGGATACCAGAGCGCTCACAGCGCCAGTCGTCTCGAAGCCTTCCGGAGCTGGCGCAGCAGCCGTTTCGGTAGTCGAGTTGCACTATCGCCACAAGAACGAAAAGGCCCACCTGTCGGTTCTCCTGGATGGCGACGTCGTATGGTCCGAGCCCCTCAAACGGCCGATCAATCCCGTCACCTGGGCCAAAGGCAAAGATGTCATGGCCATCATCCCGGTTCCCGAGGGACAGCATTCGCTGGAGGTCAGGGTCTCTGTGCCAGCACAAGAGATCGAAACCTCCCGGGTCCTCCGCAGCCATTTCGTTGCCGGCGCCCAGAGAGTCCTGAAGGTGACCCTTAACCGGAAGACCAGCGATCTTCGACTCCGCTGGAAGGAGTAGGGAACCATGGAAATCATCTGCGACAATTGTGGATATCCCTTTTCCTCGACGGGCAGTGACGACTCCCGAACCGAGTGGAAGTGTCCAATTTGTGGCTCGGCAGCCCACAGGGCCGATCCGACGCCGGCCTCCGGCGACGACGGCCATTCCAGAGGGTTCGATTCGAAGGACTCCCATCTGACGGATGAGGTCGTGATCGAAACCGAGGAACGTGCAATCCAGGAGACGCCCCGTCGATCAACATCCAGTCGATCCAACCCAGCCGACACCGTCTTCCAGCCGGCCCTGATGATGAGCTCGATCATGGACGAGCTGGAGCCGGGGCAGGTGGACGGCGCCGCACAGCAGATCGCCTCCACCACTACGGGCACCGAGCTCATCGCCCAAAGGACCGAGCTACCGTCTCCGTTTCTCGACCTCGAGACTCAACCGTACCTCTTGATCCTGGGGGCCCGTCCTGGAGAGGAGCGCAGGCCGATCGTTCGAGCCAAGACCTCCTTCGGTCGCCAAGAGGCCGACGTCAATCTCGCCGATCCCTCCGTCTCGTCGACCCATTTCCAGATCGAGGCCTTCGGTTCCGAGTTCTTCCTCAGGGATCTATCCAGTCGCAACGGCACCTTCTTGAACACCAACCGAGTTCGGTACAGCCAACTCCTTCCTGGTGATCAGATTACGGCCGGCAGAACGACGCTCATCTTCCGGCTTTCGGACGACCAGATCGGTCGCGATTGAGCGCTTCGGATGTATAGGAGCGACCTCTCCATCTCGGTCCCGCACCGGAAAAGTGAGCCCACGCCGAAGAAAGCGTCATGAGACCGTAGAGCCCACCCGCCAAAGGCAAGCTGAAACAGTAGAGCAGCGGCACCCGATGATGCCGGACCGATGGCAGCAGCGCTCCGGCCTGCAGCAGCCAAGCAAGGCTCGCCCAGACGAGAATCCGCAGGCCTGTCGGACCTGGCACCAAGCCGGTCGCCGTTCCCAGACCCGCCGCTCCGATCAACAAGGGCGGAGCCATCACGAAGGCCCCCAACCCCAGGATCACGAGGGCCAGCAGATCGACCCTGAACC
>JAUWSP010000241.1 GCA_030610025.1 Acidobacteriota bacterium
CAAGGACCCCGCGAAAAGGGCCCGCTGGCAGCGTGCACGCGGCAAGGGCGGATTCCGTCGCACCAGCTGGGACGAGGTTCTCGAATTGATCTCGGCGTCGATGATCCATACGATCAAGACCGAAGGTCCGGACCGCATCAACGGGTTCTCGCCGATTCCGGCAATGTCGATGATCAGCTACGCCGCCGGCGCCCGCATGCTGCAGTTGATGGGTGGGGTCGCCCTGTCCTTCTACGACTGGTACTGCGATCTGCCGTCGGCCTCGCCCGAGACCTGGGGCGAACAGACCGACGTCAACGAGAGTGCCGACTGGTTCAACGCCAAGCTGCTGGCGGTGATGGGTTCGAACCTCAACATGACGCGGACCCCGGACTGTCATTTCGCGGCCGAGGCCCGTCACAACGGCACGAAGATGTACGTCTTCTCGCCGGACTTCAACCAGGTCGCAAAGTACGCCGACACCTGGTTGAACGTCAACGCAGGCCAGGACGGCGCCTGGTGGATGGCGGTCAACCACGTTATTCTCAAAGAGTTCCATCACGAAAACCCGGTTCCGTCTTTCATCGACTACGTCAAACAGTATTCGGATGCCCCGCATCTCGTCGAGTTGGTGGCCGATGGAGACACGCTTCGCCCCGGCCAGATGCTGCGCGCCAACCGGCTCGAGAAATTCACCGATATCGAAAACGGTGACTGGCAATTCCTGTTCTGGGATGAACTCGAGGACCGGCCCAAGGTTCCCGGTGGCAGTTCGGGCTCGCGCTGGGCAGAGAAGGAAAAGGGGCACTGGAACCTCAAACTCGAGGACATCACCGACGGTTCGAAGATTGACCCGGTGCTGACCTTCCTCGAAACGGCGGACTCAAAGCCGCTGGTCGTCTTCGACGATTTCGCCGAAGCCCGGGGACTGAAAAGAGTGGTGCCGGCGCGATTACTGACCTGCGCCGACGGAAAGACGGTCCTGGTCACAACGACCTACGATCTGCTGATGGCCCAGTACGGCGTACCGCGCGGTCTCGACGGTGACTACCCGGTGAGTTATGACGACGAGGACGCGCCGTTCACTCCGGCGTGGCAGGAGCGTTTCACCGGCCTCGGCCGAAAGGATTTGATCCAGTTCGCCCGGGAGTGGGCGACGACCGCCGAACACTCAGGCGGCAAGTGCACGATCATCATCGGCGCCGGCATCAATCACTGGTACCACGCCAATCTGATGTACCGGGCCGGCATTCACGCTCTCATGCTCTGCGGCTGCGTCGGAGTCAACGGTGGAGGGCTCGGCCACTACGTGGGCCAGGAGAAGCTGGCTCCGGGAGAGCCCTGGGGAACCCTCGCGTTCGGCAAGGACTGGGGCGGACCGCCCCGACTTCAGAACGCTCCCAGCTGGCACTACGTCAACAGCGATCAGTGGCGTTATGAGAAGTCCTTCACGGACTACCACTCGGTGCCCCATTCGAACAACGGCTCCCTCGCCGAGGGGCACACGATGGACATGCAGGTGAGGGCAGTCCGCAGCGGCTGGTTACCTTTCTATCCCCAGTTCGACCGCAACACCCTGGAGCTGGTCGCCGAGGCCAGGGAGTCGGGTGCCGAGACCGAGAAGGAGATCGTCGACTGGGTGGTGGACAAGCTCAAGCGACGAGAGCTCAAGTTTGCTGTAGAGGACCCGGATTCTCCGGCCAACTGGCCCAGGATCTGGTACATCTGGCGCGGCAACGCTCTGATGGCCTCGGCCAAGGGGCACGAGTTCTTCCTCAAGCACTACCTCGGAACGCATACCAACGCGATTGCCGAGGACCTGGCTGAAGGTTCGGTCAAGGATGTGAAGTGGCGGGAGGCACCGCGCGGCAAGATGGACCTCGTCGTGGACCTCAACTTCCGCATGGACACATCGGCGCTCTATTCCGACATCGTCCTGCCAGCGGCCACGTGGTATGAGAAGGCCGATCTCAACTCCACCGACATGCACAGCTTCATTCATCCGCTGGCCAAGGCGGTGCCGCCCTGCTGGGAGTCGAAGAGCGACTGGCAGATCTTCCGGGCCATCGCCGAGAAGTTCTCCGAACTGGCCACGCCGCACTTCCCCGAACCGGTCGAGGACCTGGTCGCTGCACCGTTGGCCCACGACTCGCCAGCGGAGATCTCGCAAAGGGAAGTTCTTAGCTGGATCGATGGTGAGGTCGAGGCGATCCCGGGCAAGACCATGCCGAACCTGAAGGTGGTCAAGCGCGATTACCCGAACCTCTACCGGCAATTCTGTACGTTCGGGCCGGCCGCACGTGCCGACGGCCTCGGGGCTCACGGCACTCATTACCCGATCGAGGATTTCTGTGACGAGCTGGCGGCGACGCAACCTGCAAAAGGCTGGAACGGGCACAAGTACCCCTCGATCAAAGAGGACGAGGAAGCCTGCAACCTGATCCTCCAGCTGGCTAGCGTGACCAACGGCGAGCTCGCATGGCGCTCCTACAAGAACATGGAGGAGAAGACCGGTCTCCCCTTGACTCAGCTGGCGGAGAAGAGTCGGAATGTCCGAACCTCCTACAAGGACCTGCAGGCCCAGCCCCGACGCTTCATCAACAGCCCCATGTGGTCGGGCCTGATCGAAGGCGGCCGTACCTACTCACCCTTTACCTACAACGTGGAGGCCAGAGTCCCCTGGCGCACGCTCACCGGTCGCCAGCACTTCTACCTCGATCATCCGCTCTATCTGGATTTCGGTGAGCACCTGCCGACGTACAAGCCGAAGCCCCTGCCGAACGAATACTCGGACCTGATCTTCACCAAGAACGACAGCCCGTCGTTGATGCTCAACTACCTGACGCCACATGGTAAATGGCACATCCATTCCACCTACGGCGACAACGAACGGATGTCGACCCTGTCGCGAGGCTGCGAGCCGTTCTGGATCAACGTCAAGGATGCGGAGGAGCTGGAGATCGTCGACAACGATTGGGTCGAGGTCTTCAATGACAACGGCGTGGTCGTGACGCGCGCCGCGGTGACACACCGTATTCCACGTGGAATCTGTATCCAGTATCACTCGCCTGAAAGGACGCTCTCGGTGCCGAAATCCCCGCTGCGGGGTAACAAGCGCGCCGGTGGCCACAACAGCCTGACCCGGACGCGCCTGAAGCCCAATCTGATGGCTGGTGGCTACGGGCAGTTCACCTATCACTTCAACTACTGGGGCCCGGTCGGGTGCAACCGCGACACGCACATCCTGGTCCGCAAGCTTCCCAAGCTCGAGTGGTAATCGGAGAGGAGATCGACGATGGACGTACGCTCACAAGTCTCGATGGTGTTTCACCTGGACAAGTGCCTCGGCTGCCACACGTGCTCGGTTGCGTGCAAGAACGTGTGGACCGACCGCCAGGGCACCGAGTACATGTGGTGGAACAACGTCGAAACCAAGCCGGGCACCGGGTATCCCACCACCTGGGAAGACCAGGAGCGCTACAAGGGCGGATGGGAAAAGGGCAATGGCAAGCTGCACCTCAAGTCGACCAGCAAGGCCAGGGTGGTGGCGAACATCTTCCACAACCCCCATATGCCCAGCATGGACGATTACTACGAACCTTGGACCTACGACTACCAGACCCTGTTCAACGCCCCTGAAGGCAACGACCAGCCGGTGGCACGGCCTGTCTCGCGGGTCACTGGCGAGTACATGGAGATCGAAGCCGGTCCCAACTTCGACGACGATCTGGGCGGCTCCCCTGTGTACGCCATGAACGATCCGAATTTCGAGGGTCTCACCCCCGAGCAGAGGGAGCAGCTGTTCGCGGTCGAGCGTCTGGTCTTCTTCTACTTCCCCCGCATCTGCAATCACTGCCTGAATCCCAGCTGCGTTGCATCGTGTCCGTCCGGGGCCCTCTACAAGCGGGGTGAGGACGGCATCGTCCTGATCGACCAGAAGCGGTGTCGGGCCTGGCGTTCCTGTGTGGCTGCCTGCCCCTACAAGAAGACCTTCTACAACTGGCACACCGGCAAGTCGGAGAAGTGCATCCTCTGCTACCCGCGGCTCGAGACCGGGCAGGCACCGGCCTGCTTCCACTCGTGTGTCGGTCGTATCCGCTATCTCGGTGTGTTGCTGTATGACGCCGACTTGATCGACCAGGTCGCGAGTCGTCCGGACCATGAGCTCGTCGAGGCTCAGCGCGAGATGATCCTCGATCCGTTCGATGTGAAGGTGATCGCTGCGGCCAGGAAGAACGGCATCCCGGACGATGTCATCACACACGCCCAGATGTCGCCGGTGTATCAGTTCGTCAAGGTCTGGAAGATCGCCCTGCCGCCTCACATCGAATACCGCACGTTGCCGATGCTCTTCTACGTGCCGCCCATGTCTCCGGTCATGGCCTCCCGAGACAACAACACACTCTCGCATCTCTCGGATGACCTCTTTCATGACATCGATGAGTCTCGGGTACCGATGCAGTTCCTGGCCAATCTGTTTGGCGCCGGCCACGAGGGCAAGCTGCGCTATGCGTTGCACAAGCAGAAGGCGGTGCGTCTCTATCGCCGCGCCATCACAGTGGGCGATGTCGATCCTGAAACGGCTGCCCGAGCCCTGCGCGAGTCCAACTGCTCTCCGGAAGAGGCCGAGGAGATCTACCGATTGACCTCACTGTGCACCTTCGAGGAGCGCTTCGTGATCCCACCCATGCACCGGGAAGAAGCGATCCAGATGCTCGAGGACCCGCACGGTCACCGGCAGAGTGTCGGCTTCGGCTTCACGGCCGGGCCCCGGAGGGGGCTGTGAGTCAGTCCCTCGTTGCTGTGCTGGATCATCTGGGGGCCGTCCTCGCCTATCCGCGCGACGGCTATCGGGCCAACGTCGACGAGTGTAGGAAGGTGCTTGCGAGTGGAGTTTCGGAGGCTGCCGGCGCGATGGACAGTTTCTGCGAGGCCATCGCCGATCTCGACCAGACCGAGCTCGAGGAGCTCTACACCCGGAGCTTCGACCTCAACCCGGTGTGTACTCTCGAGGTCGGTTGGCACATCTATGGGGAACAGTACCGGCGCGGCCGATTCCTGGTTCAAGCCCGCGAGCTCTTGAGCCGTACGGGCATCGACGAGCAGGGAGAGCTGCCGGACCACCTGATGTCCCTGTTGCCGGCGGTGGCTCGGTTGGAGCCAGAGGATGCGGCGACGTTCGCTGGCACCTATCTGGTTCCGGCGGTCGACAAGATGCTCAGCGGTCTGGAAGGCAAGGCCAATCCCTACGAAGAGGTCTTGAGCGC
>JAUWSP010000319.1 GCA_030610025.1 Acidobacteriota bacterium
CCCGAAGGCCCCCACATCGTCGTACGTGGGACCTCCCGGCCTACGAAGAAGCTGCCCACGTTCTACGACGACCTCAAGCGACGTGAAACCGACCTGGAGGAACTGGTCGATGCCGGGTCGGGTCGCTCCCAACGACGAGTTATCGATGTCCAGGTCGAAGACCAGGGCCCAGAAGAGGACGACTCATGAGCACCGGTTCGGCTCTCCTTCTGTTCGCCGCCATCATCAGTGCAAGGGGAGGTGTGGCCCAAATCGACCAGGGCTCTACCCATGGCCTCGAGCCAGGCGACCAGGGCCAGGTCTTTTATGCTCTGATCGTGAACGGCCGACCCCAGCGGATCGAGGCAGGCTCGGCCAGAGTGCTCGATGTCAGTGAAAGTACGGCCTCTGTCCAGGCAGCACCCGGCACCGAGCTCCGCTCCGGCTACGAGATTGAATTCAAGCTACCCAAGTCTCGTACAAAGGCCCCACCGGCTGAAGCGGATACTTCGCCCGGTCCCTCGTCCGTGGTGTTGCCGTCGCCCCAACCAGTGCCACCCGCGGACCGTTTGCCCGATGCCAATGTAGGGGAGGGGCTTGCCCCCTCCCGTGACTCCGACACGGGCGCCATCCCTGCCGCCTCGCCCGTTGAGTTGCCGCCATCCCCAACCATCGACACTGCCGAATCCTCGCCATCCACTGAAGCGGCCGGACCTGTGCCGGCCGGGGTACCCTCCGCCGAGCCCGATGCGACTCCTGCTCCCGCTCCCTCGCTTCCACCACGTACGACGGTCCTGATCCCCGCTGGCCGTTACTCGATCGGTCGCGATCGCCTCACCGCTGAATTTCATAACCAGACTCCCCGCTTCGAGGTCGAAACCGGGTCGATCCAAATCGATCGGCGACCGGTGACGGTCGAGCAGTACCTGGCAGCGGGGCACTCTCCTGCTGGCGAACAAAACCCGACCGATTTTGTCCGGGCAATGACCTGGATTGAAGCCGAGGCTTATTGCCGCTCCGTGGGAGCACGGCTGCCGACGGAGCTGGAGTGGGAGATCGCCGTTCAGATTCCCGACGTAGAGAGCCCCTCTGGTCTACTGGAGTGGACTGGCTCCTGGTACTCGCCGTATCCAGGCAACGCCAACCCGGAAGAGCAATACGGCGAGACCTTTCGCGTCCTTCGTGGAGGGCCCCCGGGAGGCACCTTCGATCCTCATGCGCGACGCTTCATGGCTCCTGATCAACGCAACTCCAGAGTTGGGTTTCGCTGCGTTGTCTCCGATGGGACAAGGTAGGCTACCGATAGCCATGCGCTTCGTCGATCTGCACAGTCATCTCCTTCCGGGCCTGGACGACGGGCCAGCCTCGCTACAGGAGACCGTGGAGATGCTCCGTTTCGCCTATCAGCGACGGACCCGAGGAATCGTGGCCACACCTCACGCCTTTCAGCCGATGTTCTCGACCCCTGGCCCCGTCGAACTGCACGACGCCTTCACTGGACTGATGAAGCATCTACACCAGCTATCCGACGATCCCGAGCATTCGTTTCTTGGGGAGATGGCAATCTACCTTGGTTCGGAGAACCTGTTCTCTCCCGAGTTTCTGGAGGCTGTCGCGAATCGAGAAGTCGTGGCATTGAATGGGAGCCGCTACCTGCTGGTGGAGTTCCCTCCCTTTCTCTCCTATCACTTTGTCGAGTCGGCCATCGAACAGATTCTCGAGGTCGAACTGATACCCGTCCTGGCCCACGTCGAGCGCTACCAGTTCTTTCATCGCCGACCGGGTCGCCTGGGCAATCTCAGGCACAGAGGATGCGTCATCCAGATCAATGCCGAATCGCTCGAAGAGGGCAGGCTGGGTGAGGAGGCGAGACTTGCACAGTCTTTGACCAGGCGCGGGCTCTTGGACGTAATCGCATCGGATGGCCATGATGTCGGGGCTCGACCACCCGACATGCAGGGGGCCTTCGAGCGGCTCTCAAAGGGATTCCCCGAGGAGAGTCTCCACACATGGATGTGGGAGAATCCGGTTCGGATCCTAGGCAATCGGGACCTGGTCTCGGTGTATTGAGTGCAAGCTTCGCAGTGGGAGGGCAGATCAGCATGCAAGTGGAGGGGGCCATGAGAAGAGTGCAGGCCTGGTTCTCGCCGGGCTTTCGAGCTCTGGCAGTTCTCTTCTTCTGCCTCGTCGCGTTCAGGTCGGCCGCTTCAGCTCAGTTCACCCAGTACACGCCGGCAGGGGCCTTCCACGAGAGTCGAGAGACTACGGATCTGATTCTCCAGCGCAACATGGACGAAGCCCGTTGGAAGGCAGGCCGGGTGCTGCTGGACCCCTGGTTTGGTGTGAGGGATGTTGGCTACGTCAGCAATGTGCAAGGCACGGGCCTCTCGGACTACACCGCCACCGCAGGAGTCGGGCTTCGGGGCTGGCTGCCTGTGGGATCGGAATTCACCCTGGCTGCCCACTTTCTGCCGGAGTACGTCTGGTGGAAGGATCTCACCGGCCGGAACCGATGGAATGGTCGCTACGGTGTCGGACTCTTTAGCAACCTGGGGCGCACCGGGCTGGAACTGTCAGCAACCCGGGTGGATGATGCCACCTTCTTCAGCCGAGAGTTCGAGGACCGGGTCAATACCCGAGTGGATGAGGCCCTGGCCAAGGTCGAAGTCGATCTGGGTCGAAGCTTCAAGCTCTTCACGAGTGGCACCCTGCGATCGATCAACTACCTGCCGGATGACGAGGACGATGTCATCAGGCTGAGTGTGGTCGATCGTGACGAGGGGATCTTTCGCCTCGGAGTCGGCTTCACGCTGCCACGCGGGTTCGAGATTGGTGTCGGAATCGAGGCCTCCGACGTGAGTTTCGATCCGGGCCCCAGCGACCGGTCCAACTCGGGCCTTTCACCGCTGGTCCTCATGCACTATTTAGGATCGTCTCTGAGCTTCGAAGCCGATATGGCTTTCCGCTCGCTGGAACCGGAGGGCAGTGGCTCCCGGTTTGTCGACTACGAGGGCCCCACCGGTCACTTTCAGTTGGGGTGGCGAACCATGGGGCGCCTGCAGCTCCAGCTCTTCGGAGGCCGGGATCTCGTCTACTCCTTCTCAGACCTGTGGGCCTATTTCGAGGACACCTCGATCGGGGTAGGTTTGCGTGGAGGACTGAGCTCGTGGGCCAGCGCTCGGGTCTTCGTCGAGACAGGCGAGAACGCCTACACGCCCTTCGACTCCGGAGATCCCGGCCGCAATGATGACTACAACGCCTGGGGTGGAAACGTCGATTTCAAGTTTGACCGCTTCCGAATCCGCCTTTACGGCAGTCGGACTAGCTACGACTCGAACTTTCCTGGCGCGGATCGAGACTTGACCATCTGGGGATCATCGATCGGTTTCGGGGTCGGTAATGGCTTGTCCTGGTGATCGATCTCGCAGAGTGCTCGGGCCATACTTGGGTAGACTTCTCTTGACCATGAGCCTGCGAACGATTGTCATCTGCTGTTGGACAGTTCTCGTCGGGGCCGCTGTCTCTTTGACGCCAGCGAGTTCTCTCGCCCAAACGAACGAGGCTCCCGGTGCGGGCTCGAGTGTCACCATCGGTCCCGGGGACCTGCTCGAGGTATCGGTACTCGGCATCGAGGAGCTCAGCCGCCGTGTGCAGGTCCTTGGTGACGGCTCCATCACCTTGCCCCCGCTCGGTAACTTCCTCGTTGCCGGTCAAACGGTTCAGCAGCTGGAGGCCACTGTTGCCAAGATGCTGTCCGACAATCGGCTGGTCAACGATCCCCAGGTCTCCATCTTCGTCGCTGAATCGGTGGGCGGTGGAGTGTCAGTCCAGGGGGCAGTGCTCAAGCCTTGCATGTACAACCTCGTTGGCAGAAATACCCTGATCGAGGTCGTCGGTCAGGCCGGTGGGCTGGCTGCGGACGCTGGGGGCCGCATTCTTGTCATGCGCGGAAATCCTGAATCAGGCCAGGAGACCCTCGAGATCGATGTCGAGCGACTCATGGAACAGGGCGATTCGACCGCCAACATCAGCCTTCGAGCAGGCGACATCGTGGTCGTGCCTAGAGGTCGTAAACTGCGGGTCTACGTCACCGGTGCCGTAAAGAGAGCCGGCGCTGTCGAGTACTCGAGCACCGAGGGAATTACAGTGCTCCAGGCCATCACTGCAGCTGGCGGCCCCACAGAACGGGCCAACCTCAAGAAAGTAACCATCAACCGCCGCCTCTCCGACGGCACCGAAGACCGCATCCAGGTCAACGTCAAGAAGATCCAGAACGGCAAGGAGCCGGACATACCTCTGGAACGTAACGATACGGTGGTGGTTGGGGAGTGGCTGCTTTAGGTCCGGCTTGGTCTTGTTCATCATGGCTAGGACCCGGTTCTTCTCGCCA
>JAUWSP010000222.1 GCA_030610025.1 Acidobacteriota bacterium
GCCGGACGGGCCTCCACACGACAAACGGCCATCACGGGTCCGGCCGCCTCAACCCTCAGGCAGTCGCTACTTCCGCTGATTCGCCTGGAGTACGCGCTTGCGCAGGCGGTAGGACTCAGGCGTGACTTCGAGCTGTTCGTCCTCGGCCAGGAACTCGAGGGCCTGTTCCAGGCTCAAGAGGGTCGGGGGCACCAGCCTGACCAGTTCGTCGGCCGAGGCGGCGCGCATGTTGGTGAGCTTCTTCTCCTTGGTGATATTCAGGTCCAGATCACCCGGTCGGGAGTGCTCGCCGACGATCATCCCCTCGTAGACCATGTCCCCCGGAGCGACGAAGAAGATTCCCCTCGGCTGCAGGTGGTCGATGGCGAAGGCCGTGACCCGGCCGGCCCGATCCGAGACCAGGGCACCGGTGATGCGATGCGGGATCTCGCCTTGCCAGGGACCAAACGAGTCGAACAGGTGGTTCATGATGCCGGTACCACGGGTCTCGGTGAGAAACTCTGTCCGGAAACCAATCAAACCGCGTGCTGGAACCCGAAACTCCATGCGCACACGGCCCGTGCCGTGATTGATCATCTGGAGCATCCGACCCTTGCGCGGGCCGAGCTTCTGAGTGACCGCACCGACGAACTCCTCCGGACAATCGACGGTCAGCATCTCCACAGGCTCCTCGGGCCCCTCCGGACCGGGACGCACGATTACCTGGGGCTTTCCGACAGAGAATTCGTACCCTTCACGGCGCATCATCTCGATGAGGATCGCGAGTTGCAGCTCGCCGCGGCCGGCGATTGTCAGGGCGTCGCTGCCGGGGGTCTCTTCGAGGCGGATAGCCACATTGGTCAGTGATTCCTTGACCAGCCGTTCGCGCAGCTTGGTGGAGGTGACGTGGGTCCCCTCCTTGCCTGCCATGGGCGAGGTGTTCGTGGAGAAGACCATCTCCAGGGTCGGTTCGTCGACGAGGATCGGTGGCAGGGGTTCTGGGCTCTCCAGGTCGGCGAGAGTCTCACCGATGGCCAGCTCATCCAGGCCGGCGATGGCCACGATGTCACCCGGTTCCGCATCGTCGATCGGCACGCGATCGAGGCCGTCGTAGCCGTAGAGCTGCGTCACCTTGACGGTCCGCGTTGTCCCATCGAGCAAGCACCTGGTGGCCTCCTGGCCCTTGAACACCCGACCGTTGAAGATGCGGCCGATGGCGAGGCGACCGACGTAGTCGTCGTGGTCCAGCGAGGTGATCAGGAACTGGAAGGTCTTTTCGGGATCATACCGAGGGCAGGGAATGGTCGCGAGGATCTGCTGAAAGAGCGGCCGCAGGTTGCCTTCATCGACCTCGGGTTCCAGGCTGGCGATGCCGTCCTTGGCGATGCAGTAGAGAACCGGAAACTCGAGTTGCTCCTCGTTGGCGTCCAGATCGATGAAGAGGTCGTAGATCTCATTCAGGACTTCCTGAGAACGGGCGTCGGGGCGGTCGATCTTGTTGATCACAACGATCGGCTTCAAGTCGGCGTCGAGAGCCTTGCGGAGCACGAATCGGGTCTGCGGCAGCGGGCCCTCGGAGGCGTCGACAAGCAGCAACACTCCGTCCACGAGCTTCAGGGTTCGTTCGACTTCGCCTCCGAAATCGGCATGCCCGGGAGTATCGACGATGTTGATGCGCGTACCCTCGTACTCGATGGCCGTGTTCTTGGCCATGATGGTGATGCCCTTTTCCCGTTCCAGGTCGATGGAGTCCATCACCCGTTCGCGTACCTCCTGATGGGCACCGAAGATGCCGCTCTGCCAGAGCATGGCGTCGACCAGGGTCGTTTTGCCGTGATCGACGTGAGCGATGATGGCTAGATTGCGGAGGTTCTCTCTTTCCTGCATGGACATGGTTCACCCGTGCGCCTGGAGCGCGGTCTTTGATCGAATAGCACCTGTTGTGCGGACCGGCGATCGGAGCCGGATTCAAGGGAGGCGAAGACTAGCACAAGCTCAGAGAAAAAGTTGGCCGAGCCGGCCGGTTGAGGGATTAAAGTGGCGATCCAAAATGTTGGATATCAAGAGTGAGTACACCATTAGCAGATTTTGAGACCAAAATACGATAAGTGAGTGCAATGACTGAATCGAAACATATTGTCTGTCCGAGTTGTGCCAAGGTGAACCGTGTCGCCGCTGGGCGACTGAGTGACGGGCCCCACTGTGGTAGCTGTAAGCAGCTGCTCTTCCCGGGTAGCCCGATTCAGCTGAACGACTCGACGTTCGACCGCTTCATAGCGAAGAGTGACGTACCCGTGGTGGTGGATTTCTGGGCGTCGTGGTGCGGCCCGTGCAAGATGATGGCACCCGCCTACGAGCAGGCCGCGGCGCAGCTGGAGCCCGAGGCTGTCCTGGCCAAGCTGAATACCGAGGAGGCGCCGCAGGTGGCTGCCCGGTTCGGGATTCAGAGCATCCCGACCCTCGTCGTGTTCAAACAGGGTCGGGAAGTCGCCAGACAGCCCGGCGCGATGAGCCAACCCCAGATCGAGCAGTGGGTTCGGACTCACGCAGCCTGAAGCGGTCCTGACAATCGGATAGGCGTAGACTTCGCGAAGCGAAGGGGGGAATAACCATGCGTATGGACAAGCTGACGACCAAATTCCAGCTGGCCCTGGCGGATGCACAGAGCCTGGCTGTGGGCAGGGATCATCAGTACGTGGAGCCGGCCCACGTCATGATGGCCCTGCTGGATCAAGATGGAGGTACGGCCCGACCGCTCCTGGCGCAGGCCGGTGTCAACATCGACCAATTGCGAGTCGATCTCATGCAGGCGCTCGACCGTCTGCCGAGGGTCGAAGGTACGCCCGGCGAGGTGCTCATCTCACCGGACCTCAACCGACTGCTGAATGTGACGGACAAGCTCGCCCAGCAGAGAAACGACCAGTACATCTCGAGCGAGCTGTTTCTTCTGGCGGCAGTACAGGACAAGGGGCCGTTGGGCGACATGCTGCGTCAGTCGGGGGCCACGGAGGCGGCCCTGGAGCAGACGATCGATCGGGTGAGAGGTGGGCGAGAGGTCGACAACGCCGATGCCGAGGATCAGCGCCAAGCGCTCGAGCGATTCACCGTCGATCTGACGGAGCGGGCCGAGGCGGGCAAGCTCGACCCGGTGATCGGGCGCGATAACGAGATTCGCCGTGCCATCCAGGTATTGCAGCGACGTACGAAGAACAATCCGGTTCTCATTGGTGAGGCCGGGGTCGGCAAGACGGCGATTGTCGAGGGGCTGGCCCAGAGAATCGTCAACGAAGAGGTCCCGGAGGGACTCAAGGGCAAGCGCGTGCTGTCGCTCGACATGGGAGCGCTGATCGCGGGCGCGAAGTTCCGGGGGGAGTTCGAGGAGCGCCTCAAGGCGGTTATCAACGATCTGGTCGAGCAGGAGGGGCAGATCATCCTCTTCATCGACGAGATCCACACGATGGTGGGTGCCGGCAAGGCCGAAGGGGCGATGGATGCGAGCAACATGCTGAAGCCGGCCCTGGCCAGAGGCGAGCTGCATGCCATCGGTGCGACGACCCTGGATGAGTATCGGAAGAATATCGAGAAGGACGCGGCGCTGGAGCGCCGTCTCCAGAAGGTGCTGGTCGAGGAGCCCTCGGTCGAGGACACGATCGCTATCCTGCGGGGTCTGAAAGAACGGTACGAGGTCCACCACGGGGTCGAGATCACCGATCCAGCGATCGTGGCTGCGGCGACTCTGTCGCATCGATACATCACGGATCGTCAGCTGCCGGACAAGGCGATCGATCTGATCGACGAGGCAGCTTCACGAATCCGCATGGAGATCGACTCCAAGCCCGAAGAGCTGGATCAACTCGAGCGGCGGCTCATCCAGCTCAAGATCCAGCGCGAGGCCCTGAAGAAGGAGAAAGACAAGGCGTCGAAACAGCGCCTCAAGGACCTGGAGGAGGAGATCAAGGAGCTCGAGAGAAAGTACGCCGACCTGGAGGAGATCTGGAAGGCGGAAAAGGCCACCTTGGAAGGCGCGGCTCAAATCAAAGAGGATCTCGAGCGGGCTCGATACGAGCTGGAAACAGCCCAACGTGCGGGTGACCTGACGCGGGCCTCTGAGCTCCAGTACGGACGCATTCCGGAGCTCGAGCGACAGCTCGAGGAGGCCTCGCTGGCCGAGCAGCAGGAGATGACCCTCGTGCGCAACAAGGTCACCGAGGAAGAGGTGGCCGAAGTCGTTTCTCGCTGGACCGGGATTCCGGTCTCCAAGATGCTGGAAGGGGAACGAGAGAGACTGCTGCATCTGGAAGACGAGCTCGGCGAGCGGGTGATCGGCCAGGAGGAGGCGGTCAAAGCTGTGAGCAATGCCATCCGGCGCTCGCGAGCAGGTCTGTCGGATCCCAACCGTCCCAACGGTTCGTTTCTCTTCCTCGGCCCGACCGGTGTCGGCAAGACCGAGCTCACCAAGGCGCTGGCGGTCTCACTCTTCGATACCGAGGATGCGCTGATCCGCATCGACATGTCCGAGTTCATGGAGAAGCACTCGGTCGCCCGTCTGATCGGTGCCCCGCCAGGCTACATAGGCTACGAAGAGGGCGGATACCTGACGGAAGCGGTGCGTCGCCGGCCCTACTCGGTGATTCTGTTGGACGAGATCGAGAAGGCTCACCCGGAGGTCTTCAATGTGCTGCTCCAGGTGCTCGACGATGGACGCCTGACGGATGGTCAGGGCCGCACGGTGGATTTCCGCAACACCATCATCGTCATGACATCGAATCTCGGCTCGCTCGTGATTCAGGAGATGGCGGGCGAGGAGCGCTACGACGAAATGAAGACGGCCGTGATGGAGATCCTGGGCGAGCGGTTCCGGCCCGAGTTCCTCAACCGGGTCGACGACATCATCGTCTTCCACCCACTCGAGCGAGATCAGATTCGCCAGATCGCGGAGCTCCAGGTGCAAATCATTGCCGAGCGGATCGAAGGCAGTGGAATGGGACTGGAAATGACGACCGAAGCGCTCGACTTCCTCGGCAACGTGGGCTACGACCCGGTCTACGGGGCCAGGCCCCTGAAGCGCGCCCTCCAGCAGTATCTGGAGAACCCGCTGGCCGAGAAGATCCTGGATGGGACCTTCGGCCCGGGCGACACGATTCAGGTCGATGTCGAGGACGGCGAGCTCGTCTTCTCTTCGAGACGCACGGAGACGGCTACTGACGAACCGGCGTGATTCAGATCTCGTGGCCGAGTCTATTTCGATGACACCCTCGTCTGGTACCGTTGGCGGTAGCCAATGACGGTCATTTTCGAGAGCGACTGCAATCGGTTGAGGGTCTTTTCGGCCCTGACCGGGCATGAGGGGGACAGGGCGGCCCAGGAAGTCGAGGCTGGGCTGACCGCCCCCCCCAGGACTCTTCCCAGCAAGTACTTCTACGATGCCAGGGGCTCGAAGCTGTTCGAGGAGATTTGCGAGCTACCCGAGTACTACCAGACCCGAACGGAGCTGGCC
>JAUWSP010000421.1 GCA_030610025.1 Acidobacteriota bacterium
ATCGTGGATGGCGGTGGCTGTTCTCTTCTCTCTCGTCGCTGAGCTCCGTAACGGGCTCCGAAGGTCCGCCGTTGGCTGAGACTTTGTGGATGGGACTGTTGTGGGCCGGGGCGAACAGGATGTCACCCGCTTCACTCCAGGTGCCTCCCTTGGGATTCGTAGCATCAGTAATGGTGATGGATGGGCCGCCGGAGGCATCGACCTTCTTCAGCTTGCCCTCGGCGAAGTAGGCGACCGAGCGGCTGTCCGGCGACCAGAAAGGATAGGCCGCACCCTCCGATCCTTCGATTTCTCGGGACGAGGTCTCCTCGAGCGAGCGAACCCAGAGCATCGTATTGCCGTCTCTTCCAATCGCTGCCCAGGCAACCTGACGACCGTCCGGCGAGACGGTCACCGGACCCGGTGCCGAAGGGCTCAAGCTGAAAACCGAGTCTGCAGCCGGAGCGATCTCGGCCCGGAGGACTCGCTGCTCCGGGGTCGTGTCGCGCATGAGCAAGCCGCCCGCGACCAGAGCGGCAACTGCAAAGACCGCGGCTACAGCCCAAGCCAGCCGCTCGCGGGTCTTGCGCCGGGTGGCGACCGGCATCGGTACACCAGCCTGCGAGCCGGCGTCGCGGATCCACTCGATCTGCAGCTTCAAGTCGTGGGCGTTCTGGAAGCGCTCGTCCGGGTCCTTGGAAAGGCAGGTGCGGATGACCCGGTCGAGAGCCGGTGGAGCCATGGGCTGGAGCTGGGCGATCGGTACTGGCTCCCGATCCATGACCGCCGCGATCAGGCTGGCCTGAGTCTCACCCTCGAAAGCCCGCTTGCCGGTGGCCATCTCGTACAGCACCGATCCGAAAGCGAACAGATCGCTCCTCACGTCGGCTTCTTTGCCTTCGAGTTGTTCGGGGGCCATGTACTGAAAGGTGCCGACCAGCATGCCCTCCGTGGTCAAGGGGCTCATGGTCGGCGATTGGGTAAGAGCCGTGGGATCCGAAAGCGCCGCCGAGCCCTTGGCCAGCCCGAAGTCGAGGAGCTTGGCACCCGTGCGGGTCAGCATGATGTTGCCGGGTTTGAGATCGCGGTGCACGAGGCCCTGGCGATGCGCCTTGTCGAGCGCGTCGGCGATCGAGATGGCGATGGGAAAGAGCTCGTGCATCGGCACAGGGCCCTTTTCGAGCCGTGCCGCGAGGGTCTCACCATCGAGGAGCTCCATGACCAGGAAGTCGATCCCGTTCTCGGAGCCGATGTCATGCAGCGTGCAGATGTTGGGGTGCTGGAGGCTCGAGACGAGTCGGGCTTCGCGCTCTAGCCTCTGGCGCAGCTCGGGGCTCTCCGCCAGGTGCTCAGGCAGGACCTTGATCGCCACCTCGCGCTCGAGGCGGGTGTCCCGAGCCCGATACACCTCACCCATGCCTCCGGCACCGAGAGGCTCGACGATCTCGTACGGGCCGAGCTTGCTTCCAGCTTCAAGCGTCATAGAAGTTGGGCGCATTGTAGCGCATGCGCAGTGGAGAGGTATGATGTAGGAAGATCATGGAAGACATCGGCAGCTGGGCCTGGCTCATCATCGCGGTATTCGTTGTCGTCACCAGAGTGCTCCCTCGCCTTTTTCGTGGGAAGAAGAGCACCGAGACCAAGATGCCACCTCCCCAGAAACCCCAGGCGGCAGAGCCCGCCGCAACAGACGGTGGCCCCGTGACCGATTTCGACACCTTGATCAGCACTCTGAAAGAGACGCGCTTCACTCCTCAGGGCAAGAGCGAGGCCCCACCCCCGATCGAGCCCAAGTAGGCGCTCACCACAGACCTACGGCGCTGTTGCTGACCAGGCTGAAGTGTCCCCGGACTCGAAGCCGTCGGTGAAGATCGTGCAGTGCGACGGAACGGTGGTCAACCAGGGATCTAAGTCGACACTGCCGGTGCCCGTCACCGAGATGCTGTCGCCAGAGCCCGGGCCGTCACCGGAGGGGCCATCTTCGGAACCCCACCAGTTGTCCTCCAGCCAAGCGTCGGCAGTGCCCTCGTGAACCACTCCGTCGATGTTGCCGACGAGGCAGTTGCCGGTTGACAGGGTACCCATCGCCGAGGCCTCCTCGATCTTGATCCCGACCGAGCTCCAGAAGATCTCGTTGTCGCGGATCTCGTGATCGACACCGCTATCGGTGAGCCGAATCGCCGTGAAGTTCGATGCCATCCCGCCTTCGACGTCGAGGCCAAACCGATTCCCAACGACGAGGTTCGCATCCCCACTTCCGGTACGGGAATCGAGATTGACCCCGGTGGAGCAGTTGCCGATCACATTGCGCTCGAGATCATCCGAGACTTCGTCCTCGTTGGTGCCCACCAGGTTGTTCGAGGAGCCCTGCCGAATGTACACAGCCAAGGACGCGCTCAGTGGCGTCACTCCGTCGGCCCCCAATCCGAAGAAGTTCCCGGCGACGACGTTGTTGTCATTCCCATTGATGTAGATACCGGTCCCGGCGGAAAAGATGTTCCGCTCTCCCAGGTCGTCGACACCATCTCCATCGACACCGATCACGGCCCCGTTCGCCGCGCCATCCACCACCACTCCCCAGTTCGTCGACACCTTGGCAGTCCCGTCGGCCGACACCCCGATATGGTTACATTGGACACGGTGAGCCCCGGAGGACTGCAAATTGACCGGGTAGCCCCTGTTCAAGGCCATTCCGCGGACGCTACTCGGACTCGCACTCGCGATCCGGAAGGTGTAGTCGGCAAAGGATGGCAGCCCGAGAATTTCGATTCGCATGTACGAAGGTGCTGTCTCCGTCGCACAAACATTGGCTGGAGCCGTGCCATAACGTGGCTGTGTCGTGCCATCGATGAACACTGCCTCGGTGACCAAGTCCGGAACTGTCACCAGGTCGATGGTGCACACGCCCGCCGCCGAGCATTCGCCCTCTGGAATCGCGAAGTCGATCGTATCGGTACCGAGACTGCCATTGGCATCGAGGATCGCCTGCCGAAGCGTTCCGGCACCACTGTCAGCGGTGGAGGTGACGGTGAACGTATCACCATAGGCTGGCGAGAGGCTCGCCAAGACAGCAATGGTCAGCGCCAGGGCAACAGTTCGCATGGGACCTAATGCCCCCCTCCACCCGGCTCGCTCCACGGCGGCGTCACCCCATTGCTTCTCGCGTAAGCGATCAACTGGCCGAGGTGCTCGTGGGAGTGACTCAGCAGGATCAACAGCACATCGCGCTTTTTCATGGTCATCCCGAAGATCTCGATCTCTTCACCGAGCTTGTCCGCCGGAAAGTCACCGATGGCGCTCTTTCCGTACCCGATCGAGTCCTTCAATGCAGCAATGACGTCGGCCTTGGCCGTCACGTTCTTCTCACGCTCCTGCATCTTCGCCCTCATGTCCTCGGACATCTCCATCCCTTCGGGTGGGGCCACTCCGAGCATCATGGGCAGCCCGACGTTGGCGCCCGCCACATGCATGATGGTCTCAGAAGTCGAGCGCACACCTTCGGCAGGCCGCCAGGTATAGACATCCTGCGGAATAGCCTCGGCCAATTGCACGAGCTGGCCAGAGACGAATTCGAAGTTGCCGACCAGGGTGGCCGTGTACATCGAGCC
>JAUWSP010000350.1 GCA_030610025.1 Acidobacteriota bacterium
AACTGGCCAAGCGGCTCGGCGAAGAACTCGGGCTGACAATCTTCTGCTACGAGCACGCCGCGACCTCTGACGATCGACAGAATCTGGCCAACGTACGGTCAGGCGAGTACGAGGGACTCGAGGACCAGCTAGCCAAGCCAGAGTGGCAACCCGACTATGGCCCTGCCGAGGTCAACCTGAGATCGGGGGCCACGGCGGTTGGTGCTCGGGAGTTTCTGATCGCCTACAACGTCAATCTGAATACCACCTCGTCGCGAAGGGCTAACGCGGTCGCCTTCGACGTCAGGGAAAAGGGCAGGATCAAGAGGACTGGCGACCCCCTCACGGGTGAGATCGTCCGTGACGACAAGGGAGCACCGGTCTACATTCCGGGCAGCCTAAAGGCCGTCAAGGCCATCGGTTGGTTCATCGATGAGTACGGAATAGCGCAGATCTCCATGAACCTGACGGACCTGAATCAAACTCCGTTGCATACTGCCTTCGACGAGGTCTGCATCAAGGCAGAGGCCCGAGGAATGCGGGTCACGGGATCCGAGTTGGTCGGGCTGGTACCGCTCGGGGCGATACTGGATGCCGGTCGCCACTATCTTCGAAAGCAGCAACGCTCGCTCGGAGTTCCCGATCACGAGATCATCAAGATCGCCGTCCAGTCGCTCGGGCTGGACGATCTCAAGCCCTTCGAGCCCAAAGAGAAGATCATCGAGTACAACCTCGCAGCCCAGGAGGCTGAGGTGTCACTCCTCGCGGATCAACCTCTGACTGAGTTTGTCCAGTCCGTTGCGTCGGAAGCACCCGCACCTGGTGGCGGCTCGGTGGCCGCCGCTGTCGGCGCCCTGGGTTCAGCGCTGGGAACGATGGTCGCCAATCTCTCCGCTCACAAGCGAGGGTGGGACGACCGATGGGAGGAGTTCTCAGACTGGGCCGAGCAGGGCAAGGCCATCTACGAGGAGCTCCTCGGGCTGGTCGACGAAGACACCGCAGCATTTGATGCGATTCTCGCCTCCTTTCGCCTCCCGAAGTCCTCGGCGGCAGAGCAAGCCGCGCGCCATCAAGCCATCCAGCAGGCTACCAAGCGGGCGATCGAGGTGCCTTTCCAGGTCATGCAAGCTTCCGTGAAGTCCATGAAGATCCTCGAGGTCATGGCCATGGAGGGGAATCCAGCGTCGGTATCCGATGCTGGTGTGGGAGCCCTCTGTGCGCGTGCGGCGGCTCGCGGAGCCTACATGAACATGCAGATCAACTCCGGCGACCTCGAAGACAAGGATGCTGTCGAGGATCTTCTGACTCGAGGCAAGGCCCTCGAAGAGGAAGCAGCGGCTCTGGAATCGACGATCCTCGAGATTGTCAGCGACAAGTTCTGAGACACCGCTACTCAGCTACGCTCAGTCCGACTCCGAATCCAGCCCTTTCCCTTGCCCTTTCGAGACATGTCGCAAGCTCGCTGACGAGCCCGACCGTCATCTGCTCGACCTCCTGAGCTTTCCGGCAAAACGCCAGAGCAGCCAAGGTCTCCTGATGGATCTTCAGCGCTGAGAAGATCGTCAGCATCTCCGCGGCCAGGGCCTTCAACTCGGCAACGCGACCCTGGCGAAGATAGATGCCGGCCAGGTCCAGGGATACGAGGGCCACATCATGAGCCATTTCCTTGTCGACGAAGAACTGCTTGACTTCGACGAACAACCCTTCGGCTTCGCTCAACCGATCCGAATCGACAGCGAGCTGCCCCTCCAGCCACTTGAATCGAATCAGATCGACGGCGTTGCGTGTCACTAGGTGGAGCTTCTTGATTGCCGGAAAGAGCTTGTCTGCTTCCTTAGATCGACCACATGCGACAAGACTGAAGGCCAAGTTGTGTCGAACAGCGAGAGAAAGCCGCGGAACTTCTAGTTCGTCAGCATCCGCCAATATCTCATTCAAGCTCTGAACAGCAACTCTAGGTCTCCCGCTGTTGGCTTGGTGCATTGCCATCACCAGGGAGGTTCTTACCACCTCCGCGGTGTCCCCTATTTGCCTATAGATCACAATAGCTCGGTCTAGGCAAGCAAAGGCCTCGTGAAACTTGAGCTGCTCTGCAAACAGAGAACCTTGAAGAGCATGCACTGTGGCTTGAACAGAAAGATCATTGGAGCCAGTTGAAATGAGTTCACTCGCGCGATCAAGTGCTTGTTCCGCCCCGACCAGGTCCGAGCCAATTCGGCTTGAATTTCCCTTGAGTGCGTAGGCCTTGGCCCTGAGGTCAATAACGAGACCGGGAGGGAGACTTTCCTCCCGGAGTGATTCTGCGATTACTACAGCCAGCGACGTTAGTTCGAGAGCTTGACTCGGATCCTGCGCCCCTAACTCAAATCCCCGATTCAAGGCCAGTTGACAGAGCTCCACAGACTTGAATCGCTCGCTATTCTCAACCATCATCACCCGTTGCTCTGGAGAATGGGTCATTAGCTCCAGAAGCATCTCTTCTGGAGATGCTCCTAATGAGCTATTGACCTCCTTTTCAGATGGCCCACTGCCGTGGAGCAGGGCAACCAGCTCCGCCTGTCTCTCGGGGGTCAGGGAGTCGACGCGCAGCCCGCCCAGATCCTCGATGCAGTCGACAATCTCAGTCAGAAAATCCTGACAGGGGCCACACCGATCCTTGTGGCTTTCGAAGGACTCTCTGTCTTCTCGAGCCAGAGCATCTTCGAGATACTCAGTAACAACGTCTTTGAACTGTGAGCAGGTCACGGATTCTCGAGTACTCATGGTTCTTGGGACCTCTTTGAGACTGCCTGCATCGCCTCTCGAACTTTGACCCGAGCACGGTGCAGAAGTACCCTCTGATGGGTGGAACGGATATCCAGTGCCTTGCAGACTTCTTCGGAAGACCAGCCTTCGACGTCTCGCAGGGTAATCACGATCCGTTGCCGCATCGGCAGCTGCGCGATGACCCTACTCCGGTGGGCACCCAATTCTCTTCGTAGCAGCCTTTCCTCAGGTGAGGGGGTCTTGCTGCTATTGCCCCATACCCAGGGAGATCTCCCCGGGCTTCGGACCTCCGCAACTGAGGCCCCTTCCAGGAGCTCGCAACGTCCGGAATCTCCGCTCTCGAACGTGGAGAGAGGCACCTGGCGGCTTTCGCGAAGCCCACTCGTCTTCGCCTTGTTGAGCAGAATGCCATAGAGCCACGTTTTCAACGTGCTCCTGCCCTGGAAGCCGCCAAGCCCTTCGACGAGGACCGTCCAGACTTCCTGCGCGACTTCCTCAGCGATCTCACGGCTGGGAACGTAGGCCATGGCTACTCGCACCATCGAGCTATGATGCGCCCGAACCACGCGTGCAAAGACCTCTTCGTTCTTTGCCAGGAGAGCTTCTATGACCTCGGGGCCTTCGATGACTCCCGACTTGAATCGCGACTTCGTCTTAGCAGTCGCCGATGCTGAATCGAGAGTCGAATCCTCGTGTGTCTCGGTCAAACCTTTTCACCCTTTCACAGATGAGGAAGCCACAATACCTACGGCACCACTTCCTGGTTTGCTGTTGCGCCGAAGCAACGTCGACCTACTCGCCGCGCCCAAAGGCTCCCTCATTAGACTCGAAACAGAATCGTAAGACTCGAAACAGAATCGTACGTGGTCGAAAAGCTACACTGCAAACCTCCGTGCTGCACTGGGCCAATTCGTGAATCATTCCAGTCCCCACACCGGTGTGTCATCTGAGCCGCACAAATCGTTACAGAAGATCTAGACAGCCCAAATCGAATCACTTGGTCTGCATGCAAGATTCGACACCACCAGCACTGAACTGGTGCTCGGGTGGCACCGTCAACACGCTCTATGAGCGACTGCTTGGTCGGAACGGCAGGTGAGGATTGTTGCGGGCGTTCTTTAGGTAGGTAGCAAGATCGCGGATCAGTCCAAAGGACACTTTTTCCATCTCCACGGCCTGCTGGAACAACACTAGCGCTGCGATTGCTTCGCGACCAATTCCAAGACCAACGAAAAGCGCCAGAATCTCTGTAGCGAGTTTCTTCAACTCGGGGATCCGCCCTTGACGAAGATACAGCGTCCCCAGATCGAGGGAGACTTGCGCCACATCGTGAGAGATCTCTCTTTCTACAAAGAAGTCTCTCACCTCGCAAAGGGCAGTCTCAGCAGAATCTAG
>JAUWSP010000469.1 GCA_030610025.1 Acidobacteriota bacterium
GCGACCGACTCCAGGTCTCAGCTACGCAACCGCAAGATCGCCCTCGAGCGGCTCGCTAGTCGACTGGCCGAGCACTACCACGAGGATCCCCCACGAAAGCCCACCAAGAAGAGGTCCACAGTGCGTCGTCGGGAGCAGCAGGACAGGGTGCGAGAGTCGAAAAAAAAGCAGCTGCGGCGGCCCATCGACCCCACGGACGGCTGATTCCCCTCCCTCGAGCGCGGCATCGACAGAGCGAAGCTTGTAGACTTGTAACAAGCTACCAAGGAGGGAACCATGTATCGTCTTCGAGTGTTCCCGAGTCAGGGAGAGGATTTCGAGGTTCCACTGGCAGATGAGTCGATCTTGATCGGTCGGGTCTCCGAGTCCGATCTCGTCGTCCAGGACCGCTTTCTTTCTCGCAAACACGCCCGCCTTTTCCGAGAGGGAAACCACATCTGGATCGAGGATCTCGGCTCCGCCAACGGCACCTGGCTCAACGACCGACGAGTCGAGCAACCCACTGAGATTCACCCCGGAGACGAGCTGCGCCTCTCGACCAGCTACATCACCCTGCTGTCGGACGGGATCGAGACACCCACTCCGCGGAAAGACCCGGTAACCGAGCACAACACCCGGTACCGGCGCGCCTCCGACTTGATCGATTCGGACAGCGCGACCGATCTCGCCGGATCGGCCCCTCGGGGGGCCTCCCGGCGCCAAACCGATCGATTCCAGCTGCTC
Organism: Acidobacteriota bacterium; assembly: GCA_030610025.1. Taxonomy (GTDB): domain Bacteria; phylum Acidobacteriota; class Thermoanaerobaculia; order Multivoradales; family JAHEKO01; genus JAUVRX01. The sequence continues at coordinate 724 of JAUWSP010000469.1, forward strand.
AACTCGATTCACCACTCACTCAGCGGAACCCTCCAGCCAGACCAGTTGCTGGAGATGATCCTGGACCGGTGCTACGAAGCGCTCCTGCCCGACCACGCAGCCATCTTCCTGAAACGAGACAGCGGTGAGTACTACCTGGCCGCGGAGCGTTCTTCGGGCGGCCCAGGAATCGATCATCTTTATTCGAAGACCCTGCTCCACGAGGTGGCCGACAATGGGATGGCGGCACTCGTCACGGACGCCAGGACCGACCACCGGTTCGACGAGGCTGACAGCGTTCTCGGCTCCGGCGTCCAGAGCCTCGTCGCGGCACCCCTCCTCAGCCCCGAAGATTCACTCGGGATGATCGCCCTCGCATCCAGTCTGGAGCAGTCTCTATTCGTCGAGGAAGACAGAGATCTGCTGGCCTCGATTGCTTCGATCGCTGCGCTGCGCATCCATATCATCAAGCTCGCCCAGCAGGCTGCCGAGGAAGCTGCCGAGCGCCGCCGCTTCGAAGCCGAGCTGGAGCTGGCTCACGCGATCCAGACCGCGGTGCTGCCCAGCGAGCTGCCGAGAATCGAAGGCTACGACTTGACCGGATCCACGATCCCCTCACGTTGGGTGTCGGGAGACTACTACCAGGCGGTGGAACGCCTGGGAGGAAAAGAGACGGTCCTCATGGTGGCGGACGTTTGCGGTAAGGGCATCTGTGCGTCCTTGACAACTCTCTCCCTGGAGGCCTTGGCTGCCGGCCCCATCGAAATCGGTCAGCCTCCGGCCGAGCTCTGTACCCGAATCAATCGACGCCTACATTCCAGGACCCTGCCCAACCGATTCGCAACCGCTATTGTTGTGGTCCTGGAGCCACACGGCCGGATATTGCGCTACGCGAGTGCCGGCCACCCCGGCCTCCTGGTGGGGTCGAAAGGCAACATCCTCAAGCTGGGCTCGACCGGACCTCCTCTGGGAGCCTTCCCAGACATCGAGTACGGGGAATCGACCGCCCTGCTGGAATCGGGAGACACCCTGGCTCTCTTTACGGACGGCATCATCGAGGCCACCAACCCACAAGACGAGGAATTCGGGACCGAGCGCTTGAGCGAGGTCTTGATCAGTAACCGGGAAGCGGACTTGGAGGTGTTGGCCGGCGCGGTCGAAACAGCCCTCGAAGAATTTGCAGAGGGAGTCCCCTACGCCGACGACCGGACCCTGGTACTCCTGCGCAAGCACTGAAAAAAGGCTCGGCTTCGAGCCCCGCCCAACCCCCCTCGAGGCCAGGCCACTACTCTGTCGCTGTGATCTCGTCGGCCGCGAGCATGTCTCGGGACTCGAGGATCTCCCTCACTCGACGTCGGGTGTCTGACTTGGGCCCGTCACTCGAGACCGTGTCGAAGAGCTCGGTGCTGTCCGGGTTCGGCCCTTCGAACTCGGAGCGCTGAAGATCCATGATCTCGACCCGGCCATCAGAGCGCGTGTCGTGCTCCTGTCGTCGTTCCAGCCGCCGATGCTGTTCCTCCGGCCCACAAGTCGTCTCGAGGAAGAGCAGCCGCGCTCCGGCTCGCTGAGCCAGATCGATGACTGGCTGACGCTCGACCTGGCGCTTGAAGGCGCCATCGACGGCGACCGGGAAGCCCGCCTGCAATAGGTTCTCGGCCCGGCGACAGACCTCCTCATAGGTACGCCGATTCATCTCGGGCGAATAGAGACCCTCGTTGTAGGGCACATAGACGCGGGTGTTCTCGCCGATTCCCGCCAGTTGCTTGCGAACAGCATCGGTCGAGAGCAGGTGCCAGCCGAATGTCTCGCGCAGATAGCGGGCGATGTTCGTCTTGCCAGAGCCCATCAGGCCGTACAGCACGACCAACGAAGGCCGGTCCTCGCCCCCTGCATAGCGGTAGGCCAGGCCGAAGTAGTGTCGCGCCTGATTCTTCCAGTGACGCCGCTGAATGCCGTCGAGCGCCGGATCCGAAGCGGTGAAGCAGGAGATCTTGCCCCTCACATAGGCTCGGTAGCACTTGTAGAAGTTCAACATCTCCAGGAGACCCCGATCGCCAGAGGCCTCGACATATCGATCGATCAGCAGTCGTCCCAGGTCGGGTCGGCCCCGAAAGTCGAAATCCATGGCCAGGAAAGCCAGGTCCACAGCCACATCGCCGCATCGGAAGCGCTCGTTGAACTCGATGCAGTCGAAAATGATCGGCGGATCCTGGAAGAAGATGTTGTCCAGGTGAAGATCGCCGTGACTCTCTCGAATGCGACCCTCCACGATGCGTCTGTTGAAGAGCTCGGCATGATCCTCGTAGAACGCCTGGGTCCAGTCCCGAATGTGCTCGTAGCGCTGCCGCGAGATGAGCTTTCCCATGTACTCCCGGGTCTGGGTGACATTCTCGTCCGTGTTGTACTGGACCGCCTCCAGGGTTCCCCAACGATCGATGCCTTCACCGGTTCTGGCGTTCCGATAGAAGGGTACGAACTGCTCCACCAACTGGTCGATGTGACGTTCGGTGAGCTCGCCACGTTCGAGGACAAGGCCTCCCAGGAGCTCACCGTCCAACTGCCGCATGACGACCAGCCAGTCGACAACCTCGCCTTCCC
>JAUWSP010000213.1 GCA_030610025.1 Acidobacteriota bacterium
AGCAAGAGAACATCGCGACGACAGTGGCGGTGCGGGACTTTCCCGCCAGCCACAACCTGATCTTTGCGACGGAAAAGGGCACCATCAAGAAGACGCAGCTCTCAGCCTATTCGAACCCCCGCAGCGGCGGCATCATCGCTATCAAGGTGGACGAAGGGGACCGCCTGTTGGACGTAAGGGTAACCGACGGTGAGAAGACGATCCTGCTGGTCACCGCCAAGGGTCTCTCGATCCGGTTCGCGGAGAAAGATGCTCGTGCCATGGGCCGTGCTACCCGTGGGGTACGAGGCATCTCGCTGCGAAAGGGCGACAAGGTCGTCTCCATGGAGACCCTTGAAATGGAGGGCGGCGAGGTCCTGTCGGTGGCCGAGAAGGCCATTGGCAAGAGAACCCCGGTGGAGCAGTATCGATTGCAACGCAGGGGCGGCAAAGGGATTATCAACCTCAAGGTCTCAGAGAAGACCGGCGAGGTCATCGGGGCGATGCAGGTGCAACCCGAGGACGGCCTGATCCTGATCACCCAGGATGGCAAGATCATTCGCATCGCTGTCGATGGTGTGAGGGTCAGCGCCCGGTCTACCCAGGGTGTCAAGCTCATGGACCTGGACGACGAGGACCGCCTGGTGTCGGTTGCCAGACTCAGCGAGCGGGAAGACGAGGTGGTGGGCGAGGATCCGAATACGGAGTCCGAGCCCATCAACTAGTGACCAGCTGGGTCTATCGCTTCGCCTGGATCTTCTACCTGATCGTGGCCATCGCCGGCGCCCTCTGGGTCGGCTGGCGGGAAGGGGCCATCCGTCCGTCGCTTTTCTTCGACCCTCAGGGTTGGTGGTTGGATGCCCTGCTCGGAGTCGCGGTTGGAGGGCTTCTCATCGGCCTCTGGCGGGTGGTGCGTCGCAGGCTTTCGAGCGCTCGCGAGCTCGAAGAACAACTAGCGGAGTTATTGGGTCCGTTGCAGCGGCCCGAGATTATCGCCCTGGCGCTGCTATCGGGTTTTGCGGAGGAGTTGTTCTTTCGCGGCGCCGTTCAAGGGGCGTGGGGCTGGTTTCCGGCAACGGTGCTGTTTACATTGCTGCACACCGGCCCCGGAAGCACATATCGGGCCTGGACGGCTTTTGCCGGAGTGGCAGGTCTAGCCCTGGCCGGCCTCATGCTGTGGCGAGGCAATCTCCTGGCCCCGGTCCTCGCTCACGTCGTCGTGAATGCCGTAAATCTGGACCAACTCGCCAAGAAATCCGGGGCAGAACCATCCCAACCCTCTTGAATCCTGTGGGCGAGGGGCTCTGCTAGACTGCAATCGTGGCGCGAAACGAGATCTCTGGAGGGATCAAACTCATGACGGAAGGCAGCCAGGACGTCTTCACCTACCTCGACGAGAAAGAGGCCGGCTATCTGGAGGAGCTCAAAGGTTACTTGCGGATTCCTTCTGTCTCGACCGATCCCGAATACAAGGCCGAGGTCCTGCGCTGCAGCGAGTTTCTTCTCGGGAAGCTCGAGGCGGCCGGACTGGCAGCCGAGGCCATCGAGACGGATGGCAACCCGCTGATCTACGCCGAGTGGACGAAGGCGGAAGGCAAGCCGACGGTGCTCTTCTATGGACACTACGACGTGCAGCCAGCGGATCCGGTCGAAGAATGGAGTAGCCCGCCCTTCGAGCCGACCGAAGAGGGAGACCTCCTGGTCTGTCGAGGCGCCACCGATGACAAAGGGCAATCGTTTACCCACCTAAAAGCGGTCGAGGCGCTCCTCGAGACGCGGGGGGAGCTGCCGGTCAACGTCAAGTTCCTGGTCGAAGGCGAAGAGGAGATCGGCGGTCACGGAATCGAGAACTTCGTCATCGAGGATGCGGGCGAGCGTCTGGCTTGTGATGCCGTGGTCGTCTCGGACACCTCCATGTTCGCGCCCGGTCAACCGGCCCTGCTGTACGGTCTCAAGGGTCTGGCCTATATGGAGCTCAAGGTCACGGGCCCCAACCGGGATCTGCATTCGGGAACTTTCGGCGGCGCTGTCGCCAATCCTGGAAATGCGTTGAGTCAGATCATCGCGCGGCTCCAGGATCCAAAGACCGGCAAGATCCTCGTTCCGGGGTTCTATGACGATGTACGCCCACTCGAGAGTTGGGAACGCGAAGAGTTTGCCAAGCTTCCCTTCGACGAAAAGGCCTACAGGGCCGACCTGGGCGTGAGCGAGTTGTTCGGTGAAGAGGGCTACAGCACCCTGGAGAGGGCCTGGGGGCGGCCGACCTGCGATGTGAACGGCATCTACGGTGGGTACCAGGGCGAAGGCGCCAAGACCGTGATACCGGCCTGGGCGGGTGCCAAGGTCTCCATGCGCCTGGTGCCGGATCAGGACCCCGGGAAGATCGCCCGACTCTTCAGTGACTATGTCCAGGAGATCGCTCCGGCAGGGGTCGAGGTCGAGGTGAGCGATTTGCATGGAGCCGAGCCGGTACTCATCGACATCCAGGGCCCGATCGCCGATGCCGCGATGGTCGCGCAGGAGCAGACCTGGGGTGCCCGACCCGTGCGGGTTCGCGAGGGCGGCTCCATTCCCATTGTGGCCACCTTCGCGAAGGTCTTGAACGTGCCCATTCTGCTGATCGGCCACGGCCTACCCGACGATCGCCTGCACGCGCCGAACGAGAAGTTCAATATCAGCCAGTTCTACAAGGGGATCCGTACGATCGTGCGACTCCTGGACGAGGTCGGTGAAACAGCATGAGCCGCGACGAGCCTGAATCAGCAAACCAGCAGAGGGAGACCGTCGAACGGGAGTTGAAGTTCCCCTGCGACAACCTGGAAGGAATGCGAGAGCGCCTACTGAGCTTCGAAGCCGAGCGACTGGCGGCCGGAGGGGCCGAGGAGAACCTGGTCTACGATCGCGAGGGCCAACTCCTGGAGAATCGCGAGATCCTGCGATTGCGCCGGGATCGGTCGGGATGGTCGCTGACGTTCAAGGGGGCCCCGGCCTTCGAGGATGGTGTCAAAGTCCGCTCCGAACGCGAGACCAAGGTGGAGAACGGTGATGAGGTTCATGCCATCCTGGTGGGCCTGGGCTACGCGGTGGTGAGGCGCTACGAGAAGAAGCGCGAAGAGTGGCAACTGGGGGGTGTCAAGGTGGCCTTGGACCACACGCCGATCGGTGATTTCATCGAGTTCGAAGGCAGCGGCGCCACCAAGGTCGCACGACGATGTGAGTTCGACGTAGAGCAGGCGGAGCTGCGCACCTACCTCGAGCTCTATGAAGACTACCGGCGAGAGCACCCCGAGGCGCCGCCGGACATGGTTTTTTCTTGAAAGAGCTTCGACTGCGGGCCGTCGTGCTGGCTGCGGGGCATGGCCTACGCCTTCGGCCACTCACCGAGTTTGCCCCAAAACCACTGCTACCGGTGCAGGGCGAATCGATCGCCCATCGCACCCTGCGCCAATTGGCCCGCCTCGGGTGTGAGGCGACGGCCGTCAACCTCTGCCACATGGGGGACTCCATCCGGGAGCATCTCGGGGACTCCATTGATGGAATGCCCCTGACCTATTCGCCGGAAGAGCAACTGCTCGGAACCCTCGGAGCCTTGGGTCCTCTCGAGGAGTTCCTCCGACCGGCCGACCTGGTACTCGTGATCAATGGAGACAGCCTGTGCCAATGGCCTCTCAAGCGCCTGGTCAAGAAACACCGAAAGAGTGAGGCGCAGGCGACAATGCTGGTCTCTCGCCGCGCGGATCCGGGTCCGTTCGGTGGCGGCGTGAGGCTGGACGAAAACAATCGCGTCATTGCCTTTCGTGGGCCCGCAGGCGCCCTGGAGAAAGACCGGCACCGGGTGTTCATGGGTGCCCACGTCCTGTCACCCAACCTCCTGGGTGAGATCAAGAAGGGCCAGCCATCGGACTTCGTCGGTGATCTCTACGAGCCATTGGTCTCACGTGGAGGCATCGTGGGGGCGGTGGAAACGAATCGCCCCTGGCACGACCTGGGAACCCCACAGCGCTATCTCGAAGGTGTTCGGGATTGGGTTGGTCGGAGGCTGCTGCCAGGGGTCGGGTCTCAGAGTTGGGTTTCCGAAGGTGCGCACCTGACCACCGATGTGAAGATCCGGCGGTCGGTCGTCGAAAGGGACTGCCGAATCCACGCGGGTAGCCACTTGAGGGATTCTCTGCTGCTGCCTGGAGCTCGTGTCGGCGAGCGGTGCCACGTGGCAGGCTCGATTCTGGGCTTCGGGGTGGTATTGCCTCCGGGGACCAGTGTCGAGGCGAGATTGGTCACCACCGTGCGGGCGAGCTCGAGCCCACGAGCCGAGGACTCTGTTGTCGGCGGTCTGGTCTATTCGCCGTTGGCCCCATCGTCGGTTGAATAGGGCGTTGCTAGACTCAGGTCTCGGCGACCCGGCCTTCTCAGCGATGAAACCTGCAGACCGAGCGGCAACGATCCCGGCACCTGGCCCTTTCAGCCTCGTGATCTTCGACTGGGACGGTACCTTGCTGGACTCTATTTCCAGCATCGTGGACTGCACCCAGCATGCTTTGCGGGATCTCGATCAGCCACCGGTCCCCGACGAGCAGATCCGAGGCGCTATCGGGCTGGGATTGCGGGAGACCGTGGAACGCTTTGCTCCTGGGTGCGACGAGGCGTTGTTCGGAGCAATCGTAGAGACCTACGGCCGGCACTGGCTCGAGACCTATTGCCATCGACCACAGCTTTTTCCGGGTGCGCGGGCTCTTCTGGAGGACCTACGAGAGGAGGGCTATCTGTTGGGGTTGGCCACGGCCAAGGGCCGCAGAGGCCTGACCCGGGATCTCGAGGCCACCGGAATGGGGGAGTTCTTTCTGGCCACCCGGACGGTGGACGAAGCCCGCAGCAAGCCCGACCCACAGATGATCTTCGATATCGCGGACGAACTGGGTGCCACCATCGATCAGACCCTGATGGTCGGCGATACGATTCACGATATAGAGATGGCCCACAACGCCCGAGCGGCCGCAGTCGCCGTCTGCAGCGGCTCTGAAACGCGGACGACCCTGGAGGAGGCGCGGCCCCTCATCTGCCTCGACAGGGCCACGGAGCTGCCGGCGTGGCTGTCTCTTGAAGGAGGATGAGTCATGTGGCCCCGCAATGTGAAGAGCATTCCCTCGGTCAAGGCCGTGATGACCCCCTTCCCGCATTCCATCGAGGTGAGCGAGCCGACGACCAGGGCCAGGGAGATGATGGCCGGGCACGGATTCCACCACCTTCCGGTGATGGATCGGGGAGAGCTCGTCGGTGTCATCAGCGAGCCGGATCTTCGGCGGGCCGAGAGCGCCGACAGCGGGGCTCACCAGGTGGCAGACGTCACGCGCCAGGAAGCCTTCGTGGTCGATCTGTCAGAGCCACTGGACCAGGTTTTGTCGAAGATGGCCCGGCGCCAGGTCGGCTCCGTCCTGGTGGTCAAGGAGGACAGGCTGGCCGGCATCTTCACGGTGACGGATGCCTGTCGCAGCTTCGCAGAATGTCTCAGGGCTCAGTTTCCCGGCGAAGGAGGAGACGAGGCGGCGTGAAGGAAGGGCTTAGGGGCTTAGGGGCTTGGAGG
>JAUWSP010000369.1 GCA_030610025.1 Acidobacteriota bacterium
AAGATGTTCTTCTTCACGCAGATGTCCTTGAGCTCCTGAGGCCAGACCGTGACACTCACCTCACCCAGGTGCGCCTTCTTGAGCAAGAGCATGTAGGTGCGCGACTGACCGATTCCACCGCCGATCGACAGCGGAATCTCGTCGTTGAGAATCGCCTGGTGATAAGGGAACTCCATGTAATGGAGTAGGTCGCTCAACTCCAACTGGGTCTTCAAGGTCTCGGCGTCGACCCGGACACCCATCGAAGTGAGCTCGTGGCGGCGCCGTGTCACCGGGTTCCAGACCAGAATGTCACCGTTGAGGCCGTGCATGGGGACGCCCTTCTTCGACGTCGTCTCGGTTACCCAGTCGTCGTAGTCCGCGGCGCGCATTTCGTGGGGATACCCGTCCGCCAATGTCCAGCCGATGCCATAGATAAAGACGGCTGGATACTCCTGCAGCACCCGGGTCTCGCGGGCCTTGCGAGGCAGATCGGGATACATCTCGAGGATCTCTTCGGCATGGAGAAACGTCAGCTCATCGGGCAGGCTCGGATACTTGTCACTCACGAGCTGCGGGAAGAGCTCCTGGGCGTGTAGCTCAGCTCCCTTGAGGACCCTCCAGATTTTCTTCACGACGTCGGTGAGGAAGTCCAGATTGCGCTGGTCCCTCGAGATCGCCAACTCCCAATCCCACTGGTCGACGTAGGCACTGTGATCATGATCCAGAAAGTAGTCCTTGCGCACGGCATGCATGTCCGTGTTGATTCCTTCACCGACCTTGCAGTCGAACTGCTTCAGAGCCACCCTCGTCCATTTGGTGGCCGCCTGAACGACTTGAGCCGTGATGGGCTCTTCCAGGCCCAGTCCGCAAGGGAACTCCACTGGCGTCCTGGAGCCGTCCCGGTCGAGCATGTCGTTGACGCCGCTCTCCACATCGACGATGAGCGGCACCTGCACCATGGTGAGGTTGAGCTCCTTGCACAAGTTGTCTTCGATGTACCGCTTGACGGCATACACCGCCTTCATCGTCTCCATGGGCGTGAGCAGTGACTCGTAATCATCCGGGAGGATCTTCTCCACCTCTTCGTAAGTACTGATTCCGGGGCCAGCCAGATCGGCTTTCTTGTCCATGACGCTCATTCTCGATCCTCCTGCGGTGGTCTTTGAGGATGGATGGTTGCGGATCGCGATCGCCGAGACCAAGATGGCAGACCGACTCCGGCCTCGGTTTCGAACCCGAGCTCCGAAGGGAGATCCGACTCTCCTTGACCTTTGTTTGTAGCAGGACCAGCGAAGTGACCCAATACCCGTGCAGGCAGGCCTCACTCCCGCCCGGCAGGGTGGGTCGAATCCACAGAACGAACTGTCGCGAGGCCCAACACCACCAATGGCCCAGGACCCCAAGGCCCCATAGATCGGCCGGAGCAAGCAACGGCCGCGTCAGCCCCAGGGCGGGCGTGTGGGCGGCTTCGCCGGTTATCCTAGAACCATGGCACGTGATCTCGTCCTGGTAGGTAGTGGCCACTCGCACGCCCAGGTCTTGGAAAGCCTGGCCCTCGAGCCGATCCCGGGCTTCAGGGCAACCGTCATCGTAGACTCCCCGATCGCGATCTACTCAGGGATGGTTCCGGGGTTCGTGGCAGGCCAGTACCGGGTAGACGAGCTCGAGATCGACATTCCGGCTCTCGCCGAACGAGCCGGAGCGCGGGTTGTGGTGGCCCGCGCCACGAGAATAGACCCTTCCCACCGGCAGATTGTCGTGGCCAATGAAACCCCGGTCCCGTTCGATCTCGCTTCGGCCAATATCGGCTCCACTGTAGCCGGCCTGGACTTGCCCGGCATTCGGGACTTCGCTCTTCCAACCCGACCCATCGCCAATCTGGTTCATCTCCTCCAGCAGCGGATCACCGAGCTCGAGAAGGGGGACGATCGCTCCACCTACCGGGTCGTCGTCGTTGGTGGTGGGGCCGGCGGGGTCGAGCTGGCATTCACACTCCAGGCCAGGCTCTCCAGGGAGACCGACAGACCACTGCTGGTGCAACTGGTTCACTCAGGCAAGCGCCTGATGACGGGCTACCCGAGCGGACTGGCGCGCCGGATCTACCGCAATGCAGCGAGACGCGGAATTCGGATCGAGCCTGAGCGCAGAGTCGTTGGCGCGGATGAGGGCATTGTACGATTCCAGACAGGAGGCCCCCTTGCCTTCGATACCCTGCTCTGGGTCGTCGGCGCGGCCAGTTATTCCCTTTTTCGCGACTCCGGACTTCCCACCGACTCGAGCGGCTTCGTACGAACCCGCTCGACGCTGCAAGTCGAGGGGGAAGACGACCTCTTCGCAGTCGGCGACTGTGCCACTCTCGACGAGTTTCCTGAAACACCCAAGGCGGGTGTGTACGCCGTTCGACAGGGACCCGTCCTGATGCGCAACCTGCGAGCCAGGGCGGCAGGAAATGCTCTGGAGAGCTACCGGCCACAGTCCGATTTCCTGACCCTGCTCAACCTGGGAGACGGTAACGCCCTGGGGGCCAAATGGGGCCGGTCCTTCGAAGGACGATGGGTGATGTGGCTCAAGGATCGAATCGATCGAAGTTTCATGAGACGATTCCAAGTCAGCGTTCGCTGAACCTGGAAGGTTCAAGTAGACCCAGGAGGGAATGTCGCCATGAAGACGGTGCTCAAGATTCTCGGAATCATCATTCTCATTGTCATCCTGCTGGTCGCATTCTTGATCTGGCGATTCGATCCCGAAGCCCTCGGGGCTACCGTCATCAACCGGCTCAATCAGAACGAGGGGATCGACATCACCGCCGAGAGTTTTGCGCTGTCCCCCCTCAAAGGCCTGGAACTGCAGTCCGCCCAGGCTACCCTTGCCCAGGAGTCGGGGACTCTCAATCTCGAGATCGACCGCCTGCTGCTAGAGCATGCGATATGGCCGCTGCTCCAGGGCCGATTCGAAGTGCATCAAATCGTTCTGGAGGCACCCCAGATCGAGTTGGTCAGCGTGCCGGCCCCACCCGACGGCGAAAGCGAAGCCACGCCCGCTGGAGGAGGTGGAGGAAAGGGTGAAGTCGACGGCGCGACCTCGGGCACAGTCGAAGAGACCGACAGTGGAGGCCTCGTAGTGGATGTCCAGTCGCTTCGAATCGTGGATGGCAGGCTCGTGCTGCGGACGGAGGGGTCCGAGCAGGCCGGCATGGAGATCGTCGATCTCGATGTGGATTTCAACGACATCGTACTGGACCCGTCAGGCAGCACACCTCTCGAGCAGATCAAGGCCAGTGGCACCCTGTCAGCAGCCGAGATCCGCACTGAAGGAGTCACTGCCACCGATGCGCGAGGCGGCGTCGCGATCGGCGACTCGAAGATCGCCTTGAGCGACCTGGGCCTCGCCACCCCCAATGCGCAGTTGAGCCTGCCGAGCTTCGAAGCCGACTTCGCGGCTGCTCCGTTTACCTACAAGCTGGAGGTGGCGGGCAGCGTAGACGTCAACAGCATGATGAACGCCACCGGCGATGGATTTGGCCCAGCCAGCCTCGCCCTTCAGGGCTCCGGGGCGGGACCCGATCCGAACGACTTCGTCGCCGACGGCACGCTTCGACTCGATTCCGGGACGATTCCCTCGAGCCCCTGGCTCGCCATCGTCGAGAAGCTTCTCGGAGCGGCCTTCATCAACGGCGCCGCGTATCAGGGTACCGATATCGGCCTCAGCGTCGCCGAAGGCCGTTTGGACATAGCGCCTTTCGAGTTGACCTCCGAGTCTTTCAAGCTGGGGTCTGTGGGATGGGTCGATATGCAGGGGCCCATCTCCCTGCGGCTGGAGGTCTTTGCACCTCGCGAGTTGATGAGCATCGGTGGAGTCACCGGAGACGTGCTCAACGCCCTGACCGATGAGAACGGGTGGCTCACCGTCTCCTTCGACATTGGTGGCACCTTCGACGAACCCGACGTCGATCTGGACTGGACGGTTTTCGAGGAGGCCGCCAAGTCCGGTTTGAAGAAGGGGATCAAGAAGGGTATCGGGGGGCTG
>JAUWSP010000328.1 GCA_030610025.1 Acidobacteriota bacterium
AGGCGCAGAACTCACGGATCATGCGCTTGGGCTGGTAGCGGGACAGGAAGATCTGGAGAAAGCTGCCGACGATCTTCATCAGCACCACATCTTGGCGGACAGTCTCTCGGATCCCCGGTTTTACGAGCTTGAGGACTACCGAGTCGCCTTCCCGAGTCGTGGCCCGATGAGTCTGACCGATCGAGGCCGAGCCCATGGGGACCGGCTCGATCCACGAGAACATCTCGTCCACTGGTCGATCCAGCTCCAGGGAAACGAGCTCGATATAGCGTTGGAACGGCAGTGCGGGCAAGCGCTCGAGCAGGTTCTTGAGCTCATCGGTGATCTCGATGGGCAGGACGTCCTCTCTCAACGCGAGAATCTGCCCTAGCTTGACGTACGTGGGGCCTAGAGCCTCCAGTCGCTTCCTGAGCTGAACCGGGAAAGGCTGGCAGGCCAGCTTCCGGTTGATGAAAGGGTAGGTCAGAAACGAGGTCAACCGGAGGGACCAGAACTTGAATCCGTGACGCTGGCCTCGCGGCCTGCTCCGGATGTAGGCGGCGAGGCCGCCAAAGGACAGGCCCAGGAGGTGTCTGTAGATGGTGAAAAGCCGCCGCACAAGGCTCTTGTGCCGCACCTCGACGAAGAGCTCGATCTCCTGGTCGGGGTAGGCCGGTGGAGCCCCTGTTGTCACAGGTGCTTCCGGGACGGCGGTCTGGCGCGAGGGCTTGGACATGGCTCCGAGTTGGCGAACCGCAACCGCTAAAGCGGCCTGTGCCGCAGTCACCTACAACTCATATTGTCACATCCCCAGGGAAGAGAGCGGTGCGAAGGACGCCTCAGCCTGATGCACCTGATGGCCGCTCGAGACCATCGCTCTCGTCATTCGAGCCAGAGCGAGATCTCTCCGACACCCACCTCGACATCGACCCGGGTATCGCCTGGGCCCTTGTCCCAGAAGACCTCGTTACCGACCAGGAAGGAACGACGGTTGGAGGCGTCGTCCGCGCCACCGAGTATCGTCGCCTCTCCGACATTCACTTCCAGGCTAATGGCTTTCACGACAGCGGGCGGCTGCCAGATCTTGACTTTGCCGACTCCCATGTCGACTCGTAGGTTCCGTTCCACCCCATAGATCTTCACATCACCGACACCGATCTCCAGCTCGAGATCCGCGGTGCGCGGCACGACGACGGTTCCCTCGACCTCGATCTTGGCCGACTGCCATCGCGAGAGACCCTTCAGATCGACAACGAAGCGTCGGGAGGTCGAGCTCGCGACCAGATCTATTTCGGACAGCACCTCGGTGCAGTCCTGATCCCAGCGACACTTGACGAGGAGATCGGCCTTGATCTGGTTGCCGTCTGCCACTTCGAGGCGCAGATCGGCTACCGGCAGGTGCAGTCGCACCATCTGTCCAGGCTCGATTTCGAAGGTCTTGGCGAGCTCGCCGAAGCCTTCAGCAGCCAGGACGGGGACCACGGCTAGCAACCAGGGGATCGACAACAGCAGGCTCTTCATGAAACTCTCCTTTTCGACTGAGACGATAGTAGCGGATTCCGACTCTAGTAGTGTCCTGGGGGCTTTGTTGCGATGGCCCGGTTTCCCAGGTCGGTAGAATCGATGGGCCCGATTCGGGTAGCCTTGATTCGGGTAGCCTTCAAGTCAGGAAACACGACCATGACCAACACGATCATCAACGGCATGCAGTGGGGTGATGAGGGCAAGGGGAAGATCGTCGATCTTCTCTGTCCGGCATTCGATGTGGTGGTGCGCTATCAGGGCGGCGACAATGCCGGCCACACGGTCAAATTCGAGGATCGCCACTTCGCGTTGCATCTGGTGCCGTCGGGAGTTCTGCACCCGGAGATCCTCTGCGTTCTGGGTAGCGGGATGGTGATCAACCCCGACACCCTGTTCAGGGAGCTCGATGGCCTTCTCGAGGCCGGGGTTGATTTCGAAGGCCGATTCTTCATATCCAAGCGGGCCCACGTGGTCTTGCCGATCTATCCGGTGCTGGACCAGGCGCGCGAAACGGCGATGGGCAAGTCACAGATCGGAACCACCATCCGTGGCATCGGCCCGGCCTACGAAAGCAAGATCACCCGTTTCGGCGTACGAATGGGCGACCTGTTGTCATCGGAATGGAAGCGTCGCGTCGAAGAGCAGGTCGCGCGACTCGGCCGTGAGATCGCGGCTCTTGGCGCAGAGGTGCCGGACGAGCAGGAAGTCGTTGCCCGATGTGGGGATTGGATCGAGAGACTCCGGCCCTTCATGGCCGAGACCGAGTCGCTCCTCAATGGCTGGATCGCCGAGGGTAGGAACCTGCTTTTCGAAGGTGCCCAGGGTGCGCGTCTGGATGTGGATCATGGGACCTACCCCTACGTGACGAGCTCGAGTCCGACGGCTGGAGGCGCCTGTACGGGTAGCGGGGTGCCCCCGACGAGCATCGACGGCGTGATCGGTGTGCTCAAGGCCTACACCACCCGGGTCGGCGGCGGCCCCTTCGCCACGGAGCTTCTGGACTCGACGGGCGAGCATCTCCGCGATCGGGGCAACGAGGTCGGGACGACGACCGGCAGGCCCCGAAGGTGTGGGTGGCTCGATCTGGTCGCGGCTGGCCACGCCCGCATGCTGAGTGGCGTCGATTCGATAGCGTTGACCAAGCTGGATGTTCTCGACGAGCTCGAGGAGATCCAGGTCTGTGTGGGCTATCGCCTCGACGGAGAGATCGTGAAGGGTTTTCCCGCCTCCCTGGAGGTCGTCGAGCGAGTCGATCCTGTCTACGAGAGTTTGCCTGGATGGAAGAGCAATACCGTTGGCGCCCTGGAGCTCTCGGACCTTCCGCAGGCCGCACAGGACTACATCTCGTTCGTCGAGCAGCACCTGGGTGCTACCGTTGGAATCGTCTCCACTGGACCGCGACGTGAAGAGACCATCGTCAGGCGAGACGAGACCCTGTCCAGGCTCACGTCCGGAGGCCTGGCAGCCATCGTCGAGGGTGCGGCTGAAGTCGAACCTCCCGCCCGATCCTGAAAATCTCTTCTCTTCGGCTTGATCGACACGTGTACGAAAGAATCTTCCAGCGAGCGGTCTTTCCTGTTCTGGATCGGTTGAATGGAACCGAAATCTCGAAGGTGCTCGCCTTCCTGGGTGAGACGGAGTCGTACTCTGCGTCCGATCTTCGAGGTTTGCAGGACCAGAAGCTCGAGGCGCTTCTCGCCTGGACGCGTGATCACAGCGATTTCTATGGAGACTTCTGGTCGACCGCGGGACAGGATAGGCGAGCCAGCTCGGATTATCCCGAGCTCGACGGTCTTCCCGTGGTGACCAAGGAGGACTTGCGAGAGTCCGCCAGCCAGTGTCCTCTGCCGGCATACGAGGGCAAGGTCATTGAGATCAAGACCAGCGGCTCCACCGGTACCCCGATGCTGTTTCTACGCTCCCAGGAGCAGGAGAGTTGGTTCTGGGCGACCCGGATGCGAATCTGGCAGTGGGCCGGCTACGAGCCCGGCCAGCCCTACCTGGCGATGAATCTCAACAAGAGGGAGAAGTGGTCGAAGCGGTTGCAGGATCTGCTGTTTCGATGCACCTATCTGAGCTACAACGCCGAGAACCTCGATTCACAGGGTGTCATGGAGGCTCTGCGACGGAGTCGTGCCGTCCACATCAACGCCTTCGGCTCGACGCTTCATCTGCTGGCTCGCTACATGCGCGACAACGAGGTTCCGAATCCCGGGGTCCGAGTGCTCACGTCCACCGGCGACAACCTGTCGCAGGAGCACCGCGACGAGATCGAATCGGCCTTCGGGGTGCCTGTCATCGACTACTACGGTGCCGGCGGGGAAGGGACGCATCTGGCATCGCAGTGCACCCAGGCCGATGGCTATCACCAGCATGTCGAGAACTCGATCATCGAGATCCTCCGCGACGGACGACCGGCAAAGCCTGGAGAAGTCGGTGCTGTCGTAATCACCCAGCTCGACAATCGGGCGATGCCCCTGGTGCGGTACGACGTCGGAGACCTGGCCACCGCCGGCGATGGGGAGCCTTGCCCGTGTGGTCGCGCCCACCCGACGATTCGTGCCATCAACGGTCGGGCCTGTGATGTGATCCTGACGCCCCGTGGTGGGGCCTTGCTGCCTCAGTTCTTCTTCATAGGGCCCTTCAAGCTGCTGGACAATATCCGCAAGTACCAGGTGGTGCAGGAGGAGCTGGACCAGCTGGTCGTGAAGCTGGTGGCCGACCCCGGCTGTGACAAGACCGCCAGCGAGGCTG
>JAUWSP010000363.1 GCA_030610025.1 Acidobacteriota bacterium
ACCCCCTCTTCTTCAGCCTGCCCCATCTCGCCAGCGAGCTTGAGAAACAAGCGTGCAAAACGGGTCTCGACTTTACCTACCGTGTGGTCCGCGAACCGATTGGCCAAGACCATGATCCGGTGGGTCATGGCCTTCAGCAAGCCACGGGCTAGAGAGGGCCGACTTTCCAGTAGCTCGAAGAACGGCTCCTTCGGGACTCTCAGGCAGAGAACCTCCTCCAGGGCCTCCGCAGTCGCCGGGTACGCAAGCTCCTCGTAGACGGCCACAGCGCCGACCGGATCGCTGGGTCCGAGGATCTCGAGAATCACGACCCGACCATTGGGCATCACCTTGTAGACCTTGACCCGGCCACGAACCAGTGTGAAGAAGTCCAGGGCCGGATCGCCTTCGTGAAAGACAGCCTCACCTTTCGCGAACCGTTCTACCGTCGCGGCCGCGGCAAGGTGCTCGCGATCCTCCTCCGATAGTTGACGGTAGAGGGCCACTTCGAGCAACAGATCCTGAACTTCGGGTGTCACAGTCCTCCTTATCACCCCAAAAGCGAATCGAGCCCTCTAGACGATGCGCCCTAGTCCCCGAGTGACTCGAGCACGGCGTGGGCGGCTCGTCGAACCTTGAGACTGGGATCGTTGTCAGCCAGATCCTGGAACAGAGCCTCCGCTTGGAGGCCCTCGACAGCCCCGAGAGCCTGAACGGCACTGACCATCGCATCTTCGGCCTGGGCCGGGGTGATCTCGGGGACCTGTGCCATGAGATTTCGGTCCAGCATCTGCTCGAGCACCGGCGCACCGGCGCCGCTGCCGAGCCGACTCAACGAGAGGGCTGCATTCCAACGCACATCGGCAACCCCATCCTGTAGCAGCGGCACCAGCGGGTCGATCCCGGCGGGCAGCCCGAGCTCTCCCACGCTGAAAGCGGCCGTCTTGCGGATCCCAGGATCTGGATCCTGCAGGGCTTTGGTGAGTAGAGGGATGGCGTCAGGATCGCCTGATGTGCCCAGAGCCCAGAGAGCATAGATCCTGGTTCCAGAATCCGGGTCGTTCAGTGTTTCCTCGAGGAGCGGCAAAGCCTCAGGGTCCTGCGTATAGCCCATGATCAGCGCCAGATAGCGACGCATCTCCGGGTCCTCGCTCTCGGCGAAGAGCCTGCGGATCTCCTCTTTGGCACCCGGAACCTCGTCCAACGCTTGCGGGTCGGCAACCAACACCTTCGACAGTTCGTAGGCCGCTTGAGCCCTTCGTGGCCGCCATCCCGACTTCAGGTCGTCGAGGTAGTCTTCTGCGGAGCTGTGGTCGTAAGCGATCCACCCGAAGCCGACGAATACGGCTACGCAGGTCAGGACTACCAACAGGGGCACCAGGAACAGCCCGATAAAGGTCCTCAGTGGGCCGTCCCCGCTCTCCTGCTGGGCGGCGAGCAGAGGGTCTTTTTCATCCATCTCCGCGCAGCTTACCGCGTTCTTCCAGATTGACGAAGAATCCTCGCCGACTCGGCCCTGTTGCCGACAAATGGAAGGTTACTGACAAACTTTGTCAATGCGGAGCGCAGATTGATCAGCGAATCCTCGACTCTATTCAGCCTCGGGTTGGCACGCTGACTGCAGTAGTAGTCTTGCGGCGATACCAGCTGTCCCCTGGAGTCCACCGATCGAAGCTTCAGGCCAGAGGTAAACCTGACATGCGCTACCGTTACTCCTCGAGAGGATTCACCCTGATCGAATTGCTGATCGTGGTAGCCATCATCGGGATCGTGGCCGCCATCCTGATTCCAAATCTCCTGGATGCGCTCCAGAAGTCGAAGCAAAAGCGCACCATGGCCGACATTCGAGACGCCGGTGCGGCCTGGTTCTCGTGGCTCACGGACCAGGTATCAGCCGCGGCTGCCGGCACCTCACAAACCTACGACTTCACCAACCTCGGACAGCTCCTCACAGCCGACGAGCTCATGTCGACGCTCTACGTGAGCAGCTCGATGTTCTACACGCGAGAGTTGCCCAATTCCGATGGGTGGGGGTTCGACCTCGAATACGCCTGGTCTGGAGACACGCTCTCGGCTCAGGTCATCGGAATCCGCAGTTTTGGCCGCGACGGCCAGGAGGGACCCGATACCAATCCCTACGAGATGGGTCCTTTCGTGACGACTTCGTACGAAGAGGACATCGTCTGGGCAGATGGATTCTTCGTCCAGTACCCTGCCGGCGCCCGAGTGGACTAGTCGGCGGTCTCCCACCCTGATCCTTCAGGATCGACCCCATTCCCGATCTTGACACTTGGATCTACATGGGTATCCTTTCAGGACCTCTTGGAGGGCCGTATTCGAGCGGCTTGCTGGTGGCTGCACCCGTTGGACCAGGGACGGCCCGCTCGAAGACTGTTGAGGAACCCGGATGTCGCAGATCTTCAAGCCCAGCACCAACACGCTGGCCAGAGTCACTCTCTTCGGCGCGATCTTTTTTCTGCTCGTGTCAGTGTGGATTCTGGTGAGTCTGAATCGATCGGCCTACGCCACGAGACAGACCATCATCCGAGCGCAACCCGTACCTTTCAGCCACGATCACCATACCGAGGCCATGGGTATCAGCTGCCTCTACTGCCACACCTCGGTCGAGGAGTCGGCCTTTGCGGGGGTGCCACCAACCGCTACCTGCATGAACTGCCACAAATTGATCTGGAACGACAGTCCCATGCTCGAGCCGGTCCGCGAGAGCTTTCGCACCGGTGAGCCGATCCGCTGGGCCAGAGTCAACGATCTACCCGACTTCGTCTACTTCAATCACAGCATTCATATCGCCAAGGGCGTGGGCTGCGCTACCTGCCATGGCCGGGTCGACAAGATGCCGCTCTTGAGGCAGGCCGAATCCCTGCAGATGGAGTGGTGCCTGGACTGCCATCGCTCCCCCCAGGACTTCGTCCGACCGAGAAGCGAGATCTACAACATGGAATGGGAAGCCGAGGACCAAGCGGCCGTCGGAGCCCGGCTCGTCGAGGAATACAACATCCAGAGCCTGACTAGCTGCTCTGTGTGCCACCGATAGTCGAAGGCTCAGAGAAGAGAATGCAAGAAAAAGCAAAGCACCAGGAGCATGGTGCCCGTCGCCCTTCAGCTGAAGCCCCAGACGCTGCACCGTCGCGCCAGACACTGGAACTGGACGATGTGCGTCGTCGTCTGAGCGAGGCCAGTGGGCCGGAATTCTGGCGCAGTCTGGATGAGCTGGCGCAGACGCCCGAATTCGAAGAGCTACTGCACAGGGAGTTTCCACGCCAGGCTGCCGAGCTGCCCGAGGGCGTCAGCCGCCGGGGTTTTCTACACCTCATGGGAGCTTCCCTGGCCCTGGGTGGGCTGACCGCCTGCACTCGGCAGCCTCTGGAGAGAATCGTCCCCTTCGTCGAACAGCCCGAGAGCCTGGTCCCCGGCCGGCCGATGTACTTCGCCTCAGCCATGCCCCTGGACGGCTATGCCCGCCCGATTCTCGTCGAGAGCCACATGGGGCGGCCAACCAAAATCGAAGGCAACCCCGAGCATCCGGCCAGCCGCGGGGCGACCGATCTCTTTGCGCAAGCCTCGATCCTGGGCCTCTACGACCCCGAGCGCTCGCAGGTCCTGACGCACAACTCCAGAATCAGCACCTGGCAGGCCTTTGCCGAAGAGTTTCGGAACACTGTCCAGGCGCTCAGCGCCCTGGGTGAGGCACGCATCCGAGTCCTGACCCGGACCGTCACTTCTCCATCGCTGGCGGCCTTGATCGAAAAGGTCCTGGCTGCCCATTCGGAAGCCAGATGGCATCAATACACTCCGGTGACTCGGGATACGGAACGTCTGGGGATGGAAGCGGCTTTCGGTCGGCCGCTCTCGGTTCGCTACGACCTATCCCGAGCCGAGGTCATCCTGAGTCTGGATTCGGACTTCCTGACCAGTGGCCCTGGCTCTCTGCACTACGCACGCGACTTCGCCGCTCGACGGCGCGCCGTAGATGGCTCGATGAACCGCCTCTACATGGTCGAGAGCTCCCCGACGAATACCGGCACTCTCGCCGATCAC